>NZ_LNHM01000006.1:0-299 GCF_001462935.1 Enterobacter sp. 50588862 | reverse complement strand
ACGGTTCGGGGAATGGTGCGGTATGCGCGGGCGGTCCTGAAGGCCGGCGGCACCTTCCTGAGCCCAGCGGCGAAGCCACTTGTAGGCGGTGGCAGGAGAAATGCCGAACTGACGGCAGAGGGAACGAATGTTCGCCCCGTCCTGCGAGGCGAACAAAACAAACTCGGTACGTAATGACATGGTATCTCTCGCATCCCAGGGCATAAGCGACTCCATAGACGGGTTCTTATGCCTCAGTTGTAAGTGTCTACCATGTCCCCGAACAAGTGTTCACTATGTCCCCGGACCGTACACCCTCA
>NZ_LNHM01000005.1:0-108458 GCF_001462935.1 Enterobacter sp. 50588862 | reverse complement strand
TGTGGTGGTACAGCACGAAAGTGGGGGTGATCGACCTGAAGAAAAAGTCGATCACCATGGGTAAAGGATGTTAAAAAGTGTTCACCATGTCCCCGAACACCTGTCTACCATGTCCCCGGACTGTACATGGGGAGAGGGCTAGGGTGAGGGGCAAATTACGACTTCTTACCCACCGCCCTTCTGCGCTTATCCAAATCTTTAATCAGCCTGTTCACCCCGTCATCGGCAAACATCGTCTCAAGCGTTGTGGACAGCTTGCGGCGCCAGTTCTTGTACTGATAGCTGGTGCCCGGAACGTTCACCGGCTCCGCCATATCAATCCAGTCTTCCGGCTGCAGGCCGAGCAAAGCGCTGTTGCTGTCGGCAATATAGCGCTGCAGGCCACGGTTGAGCGTTGGGGTCATTGCCATCAGCGACGCCTTATGTCCGGCACGCTTCGGCAGACAGCCATGCTTGTGCAGCGCGTCCAGCAGCCCCTGCTTCGCCAGCTCGCGGTCCTGATACAGTCCGCGCAGAACCTCTTCATCTGGATAGAGGCCCAGCGTTTTGCCGAGGGTCAGATCGCCGCTTTCCCAGTAGCCTCTGAGCGTAGGAAGATCATGCGTCGTCGCGACTGCCATTGACTGTTCAGGGTACGCTTTCGGCGCGCGGAAGGTTTTCTCATGGTCGTTTTCAAAATAGAGCACTTTGTAGGAATAAACCCCGCTGTCGCGGAGCTTGCTGACAATTTCCACCGGTACGGTACCGAGATCTTCACCGATCACCATGCACTGATGACGTTTACTCTCCAGGGCCAGGATCGACAGCAGATCGTCCACCGGATACTGCACGTACGCCCCGTGATCGGCCGTTTCACCGTACGGGATCCACCACAGGCGCAGCACGGACATCACGTGGTCAATGCGCAGCGCCCCGCAGTTCTGCATGTTCGCGCGCAGCAGGTCGATAAACGGCTCGTAGGCACGCGCCGCCATCACGTGCGGATCCATCGGCGGCAGGCCCCAGTTCTGACCGAGCGGGCCGAGGATATCCGGCGGCGCGCCGACGGATGCTTTCAGGCAGTAAAGCTCACGGTCACACCAGGTTTCCGCGCCGCCTTCCGCCACGCCCACGGCCAGATCGCGATACAGGCCGATCGGCATCTTATAGCCCTGGCTCACCTGCCAGCAGGCGGCAAACTGGCTGTACGCCAGCCACTGCAGCCACAGGTAGAAGTCCACCTCGTCGGCATGATTTTTACAGAAGGCTTTGACTTCAGGGGTATCCACGGTCTGATACGCTTCCGGCCAGACCGGCCAGCCCCAGCGCATTTCGTCCTCTTTCACCTGATACGCGTGCAGCGCGTCAAATGCCGCCTGCCAGTAGAGGCTTTCACCTTCCTGCATCACGAACTGGCGGAAGGCCGCCATCTGCTCATCGTCGCGCTTCGCAAAGCCTTTCCACGCCAGGCGCAGAGCCGCCATTTTCAGCGCGGTCACGGAGGCATAATCTACCCAGTCCGCATCGCGGGCCTGCTTCAGCAACTGCTGGGTGGTCTCAAGCTTCCACCACGCCTGCGCCTCTTTGCTGTTTTTGAAATCGTCTAACGCGTTAACGTCGATGTAAATCACGTTCAGCCAGCGTCGGGAAGACGGGCTGTACGGGCTCGCGCTTTCCGGGTTGGCCGGATAGAGCGCGTGGATCGGGTTGAGGCCGATAAACGCGCCGCCGCGCTCGCCCACGGATGCCAGCATCTTTTTCAGATCGCCAAAATCGCCGATGCCCCAGTTGCTGTCGGAACGCAGCGTATAGAGCTGCACGCAGGCGCCCCACAGCTTTTTGCCTTCGAGCAGCGCCTGCGGCTCATAGCAGCGTTTTGGCGCGACGATCACCCGGCAGTGAAAACGCTGTTCGTCCTGGGTGAGCGTCAGGCTGTGGTAGCCCTCCGGCAGCTTTGCCGGAAGGTTTAACGTTTTGCCGCCGGTGGCGTGGCCTTTGTGCTGATGCCCCTCTTCGGTGGTGAGCAGCCAGCTAAACTCGCCACGTCCCTCCACCGCCAGCGGCATCTTTTTGCCTGCGGTAAAGACCTTCACGTTTGGCACCGGAGCAGCCGACGCGTTCGCGTCGGTTTTGTGCATGGCATCCAGCAAACGTCTTTTGGTGTCCGCACCAATAGACTGCGGTTTGCCGTGCGCATTGATGTAACTGAGGCTAATTCCCGCCGCCTGCGCGGCACTGTCCAGACGTTTACTCTCCATCGCGCTTCCTTAGCGTTTTGCCTGCCAGATACGGGCCTGATAATCACGGATTGAGCGGTCAGAGCTGAACATGCCGCAGCGCGCGGTGTTCAGAATGCACGCCCGGGTCCACGCCTCCTGGTCGAGGTACAGCACGTCGACCTGTTTCTGCGCTTCAACGTAGGCCGTGAAGTCCGCCATCACCAGGTACGGGTCGCCACCGTGTTTGTCCATGCTGTGCAGCATCTGGTCAAACGCGTGCTTGTCGCCATCGCTGTATTTGCCGCTTTCCAGCTCCTTCAGCACCGCATCCAGCACTTTGTCTTTTTTACGCCATTTCACCGGGTCGTAGCCTTTGGCCTTGATGGCTTTCACTTCTTCAACAGTATGGCCGAAGATAAAGATGTTCTCTTCACCGACCTTCTCGGCGATTTCGACGTTCGCACCGTCCAGCGTGCCGACGGTCAGCGCGCCGTTGAGCGCCAGCTTCATGTTGCCGGTACCGGACGCTTCTTTCCCTGCGGTCGAGATCTGCTCGGAGATATCCGCCGCCGGGATCAGCATTTCCGCCGCCGAGACGCAGTAATCCGGCAGGAACACGACCTTCAGCTTGTCGCCCACTTTCGGATCGCTGTTGATCGCCGCCGCCACTTTATTGATGGCGAGGATAATGTTTTTCGCCAGGTAGTAGCCCGGCGCCGCCTTCGCACCGAACAGGAACACGCGCGGCACGCGGTCGGCCTGCGGGTTCTCGCGGATCTCTTTGTACAGCGCCAGAATATGCAGCAGGTTCAGGTGCTGACGCTTGTACTCGTGCAGGCGTTTGATCTGAATATCGAAAATCGCGTTCGGGTTGATCTCAATCCCGGTACGCATTTTCACAAACTCCGCCAGGCGAACCTTGTTCTCCAGCTTGATCGCGCGGTACTGCTCGCGGAATTTCGCATCGTCGGCGTATTTTTCCAGGTTAATCAACTGGTCCAGATCGTTGGCCCACTCTTTCTTCAGGGTCTTATCCAGCAGGCCGGCCAGCAGCGGATTGCACTGCTTGATCCAGCGACGCGGCGTAATGCCGTTGGTCACGTTGTGGAACTTGGTCGGCCACAGCTGGTGATATTCCGGGAACAGATCTTTCACCACCAGATCGGAGTGCAGCGCCGCCACGCCGTTAACGGCAAAGCCGCTCACCACGCACATGTTCGCCATACGCACCTGTTTGTCGTGCACCACCGCCAGCTTCGCCCAGACGGCTTTGTCGCCCGGCCAGGTTTTCTCCACCAGCGCTTTAAACTGGTCGTTAATCTTGTTGATGATCTGCATGTGGCGCGGCAGCAGCGTTTTCACCAGCTTCTCATCCCAGCACTCCAGCGCTTCCGGCATCAGGGTGTGGTTGGTATAGGCGAAGGTGCGGCTGGTGATGGCCCAGGCGTCGTCCCAGCTCAGCTGATGCTCGTCAATCAGCACGCGCAGCAGTTCCGGGATGGCAATAGTCGGGTGCGTATCGTTAAGCTGAATGACTTCGAAGTCCGGCAGTTGCGCCAGCTTGCGGCCCGCCAGGTGATGGCGACGCAGAATGTCCGCCACGGAGCAGGCGCACTGGAAGTACTGCTGCATCAGGCGCAGCTTTTTACCCGCCAGGTGGTTATCGTTCGGATAGAGGACTTTGGTCAGCTTCTCGGCGTCGATGCCCTGCTGCTCGGCACGCAGGAAATCGCCGTCGTTGAATTTGGTCAGGTTGAACGGATGCGCGTGCTTCGCCTGCCACAGACGCAGCGGCTGCGCCACGCCGTTACGGTAGCCGAGCACCGGCAGGTCCCAGGCTTCGCCGGTAATAATGAACGCCGGTTCCCAGAGCCCCTGCTTCGTCACTTTCCCGCCGATGCCGACCTGCACGTCCAGCTGCGCGTTGTGGCGGAACCACGGGTAGGTATTGCGATGCCAGTCGTCCGGCGCTTCCATCTGGTGGCCGTCGGCAAACGACTGACGGAACAGGCCGTACTGGTAGTTCAGGCCATAGCCAATCGCCGACTGGCCGACCGTTGCCATAGAGTCAAGGAAACAGGCCGCCAGACGCCCCAGTCCGCCGTTGCCCAGCGCCGGGTCGATCTCTTCTTCCAGCAGGTCGGTCAGGTTAATGTCGTGCTCTTTCAGCACATCACCCACCTCCTGATACCAGCCAAGGTTCAGCAGGTTGTTGCCGGTCAGGCGGCCAATCAGGAACTCCATCGAGATATAGTTAACGTGACGCTGGCCTTTGACGGGCTTCGCCACGGGCTGAGCATCCAGCTGCTCTGCGAGCGCCCCGCTCACCGCCTGCCACCACTGGTGAGGCGTCATCTCGTTTGCAGCATGAAGGCCAAAACGCTGCCACTGACGCGTCAGGGCAGCCTGGAATTGAGCTTTGTTGAAGGTAGGCTGTGACATAGGGGATCGGCATCCTTTAGAAAGAAAACACAAGTTGGCGCTAGTGTGCCTGGCTCATTTCACCTCTTCCTCCTCCCGTGGGGGATTAGACAGGGAGGAGTAGCGGGGATGAGCGTAAAAGTGTGATCGAGGCCACTCTGAGAGCATAGCCGGAGTGTGCCCGGAAGATAAAAAAGTAACCGGGGAGAATGTCAAAGAAATGAAATGCGGTTTTGGATGAAATTAATCCACGCGGAAATGATTGCTTACGGAGAATAATATTTCAGCAATCGGGTCCTGCCTAAGGAGATTATTAATCTCACTCAACTTTACCCGAAGTTTATTAAATTCGACGTCATTATACCTTTCTGAAACCAGTTTCAGCCCAGCCTCGTGACATCCATACAAGCCAGCATTGACGCGGCATCAAAGCCTTTTCAAAAAAGTTCCAGTACTGGCCGGAATGTTTTGTGACAGAGTGCAAATTCAGAGCCACAAAAGCCAGACATAACTTGCAATAGTTCTCTTTCTGACCGACCTTATAGCTATTAATTACGAAGCGCAAAAAAAATAAATTCTCTCGTTCCCCACAGTGAAGTGAAACCTATGTTGATTCCGTCAAAATTAAGTCGCCCGGTTCGTCTTGACCATACAGTGGTCCGCGAGCGTCTGCTGGCTAAACTTTCCGGCGCGCATAATTTCCGACTGGCGCTGGTTACGAGTCCTGCAGGTTATGGAAAAACAACGCTCATTTCACAATGGGCCGCAGGTAAAAGCGATCTTGGCTGGTACTCTCTGGACGAGGGCGATAACCAGCAAGAGCGTTTTGCCAGCTATCTGATTGCCGCTATTCAACAGGCAACCAACGGACACTGCGTCGCCAGCGAGGCAATGGTGCAAAAGCGCCAGTACGCCAGCCTGTCCTCCCTTTTCTCTCAGCTGTTTATCGAACTGGCCGAATGGCATCGCCCGCTGTACGTGGTGATTGATGACTATCATCTGATCACGAACCCGGTTATCCATGAGTCGATGCGCTTCTTCCTGCGCCACCAGCCGGAAAACCTGACCCTGGTCGTGCTGTCACGCAACCTGCCGCAGCTCGGTATTGCCAACCTGCGCGTGCGCGATCAGCTTCTGGAAGTGGGCAGCCAGCAGCTGGCCTTTACCCACCAGGAAGCGAAACAGTTCTTTGACTGCCGCCTGACCTCACCCATTGAGGCCTCCGAAAGCAGCCGCCTGTGTGATGATGTCGCGGGCTGGGCCACGGCGCTACAGCTGATTGCCCTTTCTGCCCGGCAAAACAACAGCCCGACGCACCAGTCTGCGCGCCGTCTGGCCGGTATCAACGCCAGCCATCTTTCGGATTACCTGGTGGATGAGGTGCTGAACAGCGTCGATCCCTCCACCCGCAATTTCCTGCTGAAAAGCTCCCTGCTGCGCTCCATGAACGACGCGCTGATTGTGCGCGTAACAGGCTGTGAGAACGGTCAGCTGCAGCTGGAAGAGATTGAACGTCAGGGCCTGTTCCTGACGCGCATGGACGACCCCGGCGAGTGGTTCAGCTATCACCCGCTGTTTGGCAGCTTCCTGCGCCAGCGCTGCCAGTGGGAGCTGGCAACGGAATTGCCGGAAATCCACCGCGCCGCCGCTGAAAGCTGGATGGCGCAAGGCTTCCCGAGCGAGGCCATTCACCACGCGCTTGCCGCCGGTGACGCCAGCATGCTGCGCGATATCCTGCTTAACCACGCGTGGGGGCTGTTTAACCACAGCGAACTGACGCTGCTGGAAGAGTCGTTGAAAGCCTTGCCGTGGGAGAGCCTGCTGGAGAACCCGCGCCTGGTGCTGCTCCAGGCCTGGCTGATGCAGAGCCAGCATCGCTACAGCGAAGTGAATACCCTGCTGGCGCGCGCCGAGCAGGAGATGGAAAGCGAAATGGATATCACCCTGCACGGCGAATTTAACGCCCTGCGGGCGCAGGTCGCGATTAACGACGGCGATGCGGATGAAGCGGAACGGCTGGCGATGGTCGCGCTGGATGAACTGCCGCTGGCGAATTTCTACAGCCGGATTGTGGCTACCTCGGTGCACGGCGAAGTGCTGCACTGCAAGGGCGAACTGACGCGCTCCCTTTCGCTGATGCAGCAAACCGAGCAGATGGCGCGCCGCCATGATGTGTGG
Source organism: Enterobacter sp. 50588862 (assembly GCF_001462935.1). NCBI lineage: Bacteria > Pseudomonadati > Pseudomonadota > Gammaproteobacteria > Enterobacterales > Enterobacteriaceae > Enterobacter > Enterobacter sp. 50588862. Next base: position 101,661 of record NZ_LNHM01000005.1, on the reverse strand, counting down.
CACTACGCCCTGTGGAGCCTGATCCAGCAAAGCGAGATTTTATTCGCACAGGGGTTCCTGCAGGCCGCCTGGGAAAATCAGGAAAAAGCGTTCCAGCTGATTCGTGAACAGCACCTGGAACAGCTGCCGATGCACGAGTTCCTGTTGCGTATTCGCGCTCAACTGCTGTGGGCATGGTCGCGTCTGGATGAAGCAGAAAGCTGCGCCCGTCAGGGTGTGAACGTGCTCTCCGGCTTCCAGCCTCAGCAGCAATTGCAGTGTCTGGCCCTGCTGGTGCAGTGCTCGCTGGCGCGTGGCGATCTGGATAACGCCCGCAATCACCTTAACCGTCTGGAAAACCTGCTCGGCAACGGTCAGTACCACAGCGACTGGGTATCGAACGCCGACAAGGTTCGGGTGATTTACTGGCAGATGACGGGGGACAAAAAATCCGCCGCCAACTGGCTGCGCCAGACGCCTAAACCGGAATTTGCCAATAACCACTTCCTGCAAAGCCAGTGGCGCAACATCGCCCGCGTGCAGATCCTGCTGGGTGACTTTGAGCCTGCCGAAATTGTGCTGGAAGAGTTAAACGAAAATGCCCGCAACCTGCGTCTGATGAGCGACCTGAACCGCAACCTGCTGCTGCTCAACCAGCTTTACTGGCAGGCGGGCCGCAAAAATGATGCCCAGCGCGTGCTGCTGGAAGCCTTGCAGCTGGCGAACCGCACCGGGTTTATTAGCCACTTCGTGATTGAAGGTGAAGTGATGGCGCAGCAGCTGCGCCAGCTGATTCAGCTCAACACGCTGCCGGAGCTGGATCAGCATCGCGCCCAGCGAATCCTGCGCGAGATTAATCAGCACCATCGCCACAAGTTTGCGCATTTTGACGAGAACTTTGTTGAACGCCTGCTGAACCACCCGGAAGTGCCGGAGCTTATTCGCACCAGCCCGCTCACCCAGCGCGAATGGCAGGTGCTGGGACTGATCTATTCCGGATACAGTAACGAGCAGATTGCCGGTGAGCTGGCGGTGGCGGCAACCACCATCAAAACGCACATTCGCAATCTGTATCAGAAGCTGGGCGTGGCGCACCGTCAGGACGCGGTGCAGCATGCGCAGCAGCTGTTGAAGATGATGGGGTACGGAGTTTAGTTTTGTGCGGCCTGATGCCCTCACCCCGGCCCTCTCCCACAGGGAGAGGGAGAACGGCTTTTCAACACAACTCTAACTGCAAATTATTATCCTTAATCACCTGCATCACGCCCGCTGGCGGCATCACGTCGGTATAGACCGCATCCACCATGCTGATGCTGCCCATGTTCACCATCGCGTTTCGGCCAAACTTCGAATGGTCCACCACCAGCATCACGTGGCGCGAGTTCTCAATAATCGCGCGCTTGGTGCGCACCTCGTGATAATCAAACTCCAGCAGTGAGCCATCGGTGTCGATGCCGCTGATCCCCAGGATGCCGAAGTCGAGGCGGAACTGAGAGATAAAGTCGAGCGTCGCTTCGCCGATAATCCCGCCGTCGCGGCTGCGCAGTTCGCCGCCCGCGAGGATGATGCGGAAATCATCTTTCTGCATCAACGTGTTGGCGACGTTCAGGTTGTTGGTCACCACGCGCAGGTTCTCGTGATCCAGCAGCGCATGAGCAACCGCTTCTGGCGTGGTGCCGATGTCAATAAACAGCGTCGCACCGTTCGGGATCTGGCTCGCTACTTTACGCGCAATGCGCTCTTTCTCTGCCGTCTGCGTGGCTTTACGGTCGTGCCAGGAGGTATTGACCGAGCTGGACGGCAGCGCCGCGCCGCCGTGGTGGCGCAAAATACGGTTCTGATCGGCCAGATCGTTCAGGTCACGACGGATGGTTTGCGGGCTGACGGCAAACTGCTCGACCAGCTCTTCGGTGCTGACGTATCCCTGTTTTTTGACCAGTTCGATAATGGCGTCATGACGTTGTGTTTGTTTCATCAATTATCCCTGAGAATTATGTTCGTTTTCGCGCATGGAGCGTGTCGGCAAGCGCCATTGCAAGACCGACGGCGAGGCCGGTGACGTGCGCACCATTGGCGATAGACATACCAAACAGATCAAACCATCCGGCAATTAGCCATATTAACGCAAAGGCTATTAATCCGCGTTGTAAATAGATGCCGCTTTCCGGGTCGCGCTCCCCGCGAAGCCAGACGTAGCCCATCAAAGCGTAGACGACACCCGACAGCCCGCCGAACCACGGGCCGCTGAATTTATGCTGTACATAGCCGCTCAGCAGGGCGCTGATTACGGTGATGACAATCAGCTTGCCGCTGCCGAGCCGCTTCTCAACGATACCGCCGAGATACCACCACCACAGCAGGTTAAAGAGGATATGCATCACCGAGAAATGCATCAGCGCGTGGGTAAAGTAGCGCCAGACGTCAAAATCCAGCGACGGATCATACGGCCACGCCAGCGCGATCATCACGCTCTGGTCGCCCACCACGTTCATAATAATGAAGACAATAATGCAGGCCGCCATCAGCAGCAGCGTAAACGGGCCCGCGCGCTCGCGTATCGTGGCAAGGAAGGGAAAGCGGCTGTAATGCAGTCCGCTGCCGGTCTGCCCGGATTGCCAGCTGGCCGCCAGATAACGCGGGTCGCCGGGGTTCTCAAGGAAACGCGCCAGCTCCTCGTTGACCCGCCCTGCCTGGCTCTCATCGGCCAGCCAGACGTCGGTCTGAGTATGTTGCTGAATGGTCAGAATAACGCCCTGCGTCGCCATATAGTCGACAAACGCCTGGGCGACGCGCGGGTTGGTAAAAGAGGTGATCATCAACATGGGCAGCGGTCGCTTATTTCCACACAAAAGGGGACAGTATAGCGGGATTAGCGCTCAAACGCGTATTCCACTTCTGCCGGGAAATGACGATGCCAGGCATCAAAGCCGCCGTCGACGCTGTATACCGCGTCATAGCCTTGCTGAATCAGATACTGCGCCGCGCCTTTGCTGCTGTTGCCGTGGTAGCACATGACCATAACGGGCGTTTCGAAGTCGTTATCGCGCATAAACGCGCCCAGCGTGTCGTTGGTCAGATGAAACGCGCCCGGCGTGTGGCCCATCGCAAAACTCTGCGGGTCGCGGATATCCACCAGCACCGCTTTTCCCTGGTGCATCTTCTGGTGGGCTTCTTCTACGTTAATACATTCAAACTGATCCATGGTGTTCTCTTTACAGTGGTCAACGACAAGATTTTACCCCGTAGTGTACGTCCTGGCGGCGGGTAAACGCCATTATGTTATCCATATCACTCTAAATTGTTTTTTTGATGTTACCAAAAGCGCGTTCCTTTGCTATTATGAGCGATATCGAACATTTTTGAGCTTTAACGAAAGTGCATGAGGGTGTTATGGAAACCAAAGATCTGATTGTGATAGGCGGTGGCATCAACGGTGCCGGTATTGCGGTTGATGCCGCAGGACGCGGTTTATCCGTGCTGATGCTGGAAGCTAACGATCTCGCCTGCGCGACGTCGTCCGCCAGCTCCAAGCTGATCCACGGTGGCCTGCGCTACCTGGAACACTACGAATTCCGCCTGGTCAGTGAAGCGCTGGCCGAACGCGAAGTGCTGCTGAAAATGGCCCCGCATCTGGCGATCCCGATGCGCTTCCGCCTGCCGCACCGCCCACACCTGCGTCCGGCGTGGATGATCCGCATCGGCCTGTTTATGTACGATCATCTGGGCAAACGCACCAGCCTGCCGGGTTCGAACGGTTTGCGTTTTGGCTCAGAATCGGTCCTTAAGCCGGAAATCGTGCGCGGTTTCGAATATTCAGACTGCTGGGTGGACGATGCGCGTCTGGTTCTGGCGAATGCGCAGATGGTCGAGAAGAAAGGCGGCGAGGTGAAAACCCGCACCCGCGCGACCGCCGCCCGCCGTGAAAACGGCCTGTGGATTGTGGAAGCGGAAGACGTGGATACCGGCGAGAAGTTCAGCTGGAAAGCACGCGGCCTGGTGAACGCTACCGGCCCGTGGGTGAAGCAGTTCTTCGACGACGGCATGCACCTGCCTTCGCCGTACGGCATCCGCCTGATCAAGGGCAGCCACATTGTGGTGCCGCGCGTGCATACCCAGAAGCAGGCTTATATCCTGCAAAACGAAGATAAACGCATCGTGTTTGTGATCCCGTGGATGGACGAATTCTCCATCATCGGCACCACCGACGTGGAGTACAAGGGCGATCCGAAGAACGTCGAGATCGACGAGAGCGAAGTGAACTACCTGTTGAAAGTGTATAACGCGCACTTTAAGAAACAGCTGTCGCGCGACGACGTGGTCTGGACCTACTCTGGCGTGCGTCCGCTGTGCGATGACGAGTCTGACTCACCGCAGGCCATCACCCGCGACTACACGCTTGATATCCACGACGTAGACGGTCAGGCACCGCTGCTGTCGGTGTTTGGCGGCAAGCTGACTACCTACCGCAAGCTGGCCGAGCACGCGCTGGAAAAACTGGCGCCGTACTACAAAGGTATTGGCCCGGCGTGGACCAAAGAGGCAGTGCTGCCCGGCGGAGATATTGGCGGAAACCGCGACGATTACGCCGCGAAGCTGCGCCGTCGCTTCCCGTTCATTACCGAAGGGATGGCGCGCCACTACGCCCGCACCTACGGCAGCAATACCGAGCTGTTCCTGGGCGACGCGAAATCGCTTGCCGATCTGGGTGAACATTTCGGCCACGAGCTGTACGAGGCCGAGCTGCGCTACCTGGTTGAGCACGAGTGGGTTCGCCGCCTTGAAGATGCCATCTGGCGTCGTACCAAAGAAGGGATGTGGCTTAACGCCGAGCAGCAGTCTCGCGTGGCGCAGTGGCTGCAGCAGCATGCGGGGAAGCGTGAGCTGTCGCTGGCGTCGTGATGTAAAAAAGCCCGGTGGCGCCACCGGGCTTTGTTTTTACAACCGCACCGGATCAATATGCCAGATGTTCTCGGCATACTCCTTGATGGTCCTGTCAGACGAGAAATACCCCATGTTGGCGATGTTGTGCATCGCCGCGCTGGTCCACTTCTCCTGCTGACGGTACAGCTCATCCACTTTATCCTGGCAGTCCACGTAGCTGCGATAATCCGCCAGCACCTGATAGTGGTCGCCAAAGTTAATCAGCGAATCCACCAGATCGCGATAGCGGCCCGGCTCGTCGGGGCTGAACACACCGGTCGCAATCTGCGTCAGGACCTGACGTAGCTCTTCATCCCCTTCATAGAACTCACGCGGGGAGTAGCCTTTCCTGCGCAGCGCCTCCACTTCTTCGGTGGTATTGCCGAAGATAAAGATATTCTCTTCTCCTACGTGCTCCAGCATCTCGACGTTCGCCCCGTCCAGGGTGCCGATGGTCAGCGCGCCGTTGAGGGCAAACTTCATGTTGCTGGTGCCGGACGCTTCTGTTCCCGCCGTGGAGATCTGCTCGGAGAGATCTGCCGCCGGGATGATCAGCTGCGCCAGGCTGACGCTGTAGTTCGGGATGAATACCACCTTCAGCTTGTCACCAATCTCCGGATCCTGGTTCACCACCTTCGCCACGTCGTTGATCAGGTGAATAATGTGCTTCGCCATATAGTAAGCGGAAGCCGCCTTACCGGCGAAGATCTTCACGCGCGGCACCCACTCTGCGGTTGGATCGGCCTTAATGCGGTTGTAGTGGGTGATCACGTGCAGCACGTTCATCAGCTGACGCTTGTACTCGTGGATGCGCTTGATCTGCACGTCAAACAGCGCTTTCGGGTTTGCGACCACGTTGAGGTGCATCGCCAGCCAGACCGCCAGACGTTTCTTGTTCAGCAGCTTGGCTTCCCGCACGGCCTTGTTCACCGTCGGGAAATCAATATGCTGCTTAAGCTCGCTCAGCTGGCTCAAATCGGTGCGCCAGGTGCGGCCGATATTCTCATCCAGCACGTCAGAGAGCGGCTGGTTGGCCAGCGCCAGCCAGCGGCGCGGCGTAACGCCGTTGGTGACGTTGCAGAAGCGCGTCGGGAAGATCTTTGCGAAGTCCGCAAACAGGGACTGCACCATCAGGTTCGAGTGCAGCTCGGACACGCCGTTGACCTTGTGGCTGATGACAACCGCCAGCCAGGCCATGCGCACGCGACGACCGTTGGATTCATCAATGATCGAGGCACGGCTCAGCAGCCCGGTATCGTTCGGGTACTGCTCCTGCAGCGTCTTGAGGAAGTAGTCATTGATCTCGAAGATGATTTGCAGGTGGCGCGGCAGAATTTTGCCGAGCATGTCCACCGGCCAGGTCTCCAGCGCTTCGCTCATCAGGGTGTGGTTGGTGTAGGAGAATACCTGGCACGTCACCTCAAACGCGTCGTCCCAGCTGAACTTGTGCTCGTCGATCAGCAGGCGCATCAGCTCGGGAATGGAGAGCACCGGATGGGTGTCGTTAAGGTGAATCGCGGTTTTCTCCGCCAGGTTGGCGTAGGTTTTGTGCAGCTGATGGTGGCGGCTGAGGATGTCCTGAATCGTCGCGGAGACGAGGAAATACTCCTGACGCAGGCGCAGCTCGCGCCCGGAGTAGGTTGAGTCATCCGGGTACAGCACGCGGGAGACGTTCTCGGAGTGGTTTTTATCTTCCACCGCGGCAAAGTAGTCGCCCTGGTTAAATTTACCGAGGTTGATTTCGCTACTCGCCTGGGCGTTCCACAGGCGCAGCGTATTGGTCGCATCGGTGTCATAGCCGGGGATGATCTGATCATAGGCCACGGCGAGGATCTCTTCGGTTTCCACCCAGCGGGACTTTTTCCCTTCCTGCTGAATGCGTCCGCCAAAGCGCACCTTGTAGCGCGTGTTGTGGCGCTTGAACTCCCACGGGTTGCCGTATTCCAGCCAGTAGTCCGGGGACTCTTTCTGCCGGCCATCAACGATGTTCTGCTTGAACATGCCGTAGTCGTAGCGAATACCGTAGCCGCGCCCCGGCAGCGCCAGCGTTGCCAGCGAGTCAAGGAAGCAGGCGGCAAGACGCCCGAGACCACCGTTACCCAGCCCCGGGTCGTTCTCTTCGTCAATCAGCTCTTCTAAATCCAGCCCCATCTCTTCCAGTGCAGTTTTGACGTCGTCGTAGATACCGAGCGATAGCAGCGCGTTGGAGAGGGTGCGGCCAATCAAAAATTCCATCGACAGGTAGTAAACCTGCCGCGTCTCCTGCGAAAGCTGGGCGCGGTTAGAGCGCAGCCAGCGTTCGACCATGCGGTCACGCACCGCAAACAGGGTGGCGTTCAGCCACTCGTGCTTGTTGGCGATGACCGGATCTTTCCCGATGGTAAACATCAGCTTGTAGGCGATGGAGTGCTTTAACGCCTCAACACTGAGCGTGGGGGAAGAGTAGCTAAATGGAGCGTTCATATCAGTAACTTCGCCTCGTTACATCAAGCGTTGATAAAGGTCGCGGTACGACTGCGCCGCAACGTGCCAGCTAAAGTCCATGGACATCGCCTGACGCTGAACGTAACGCCACAGGGATGGACGGGACCACAAGACGAACGCACGCCGAATCGCCCGAAGCAGCGACCAGGCATTACTGTCTTCAAAGACAAACCCGCTGGCGATACCGTCCGCCAGGTTTTCCAGAGAGCTATCCGACACCGTATCCGCCAGCCCGCCCGTGCGGCGCACCAGCGGCAGCGTGCCGTATTTCAGGCCGTAGAGCTGCGTCAGGCCGCAGGGTTCGAAACGGCTCGGCACCAGAATCACGTCTGCGCCGCCCATAATGCGGTGCGAGAATGCTTCGTGATAGCCAATCTGCACGCCCACCTGCCCCGGATGTTCCGCGGCGGCGGCGAGGAAACCTTCCTGCAGCACCGGGTCGCCCGCGCCGAGCAGCGCCAGCTGTCCGCCCTGCTCCAGTAAACCGGGCAGCGCCTCCAGCACCAGATCCAGCCCTTTCTGGCTGGTCAGGCGGCTGACCACCGCAAACAGCGGCACCTTGTCGTTGACCTTCAGCCCCATCGCAATTTGCAGCTGGCGTTTGTTTTCGGCTTTATCTTCCACCGAGTCGCGGCCATAGCGCGCGGCCAGCAGGAGATCGGTTTCAGGGCTCCAGATCTGCTCATCCACGCCGTTCAGAATGCCCGACAGGCGGCCTTCACGATGGCGCTGCTGCAGCAGCCCTTCCAGACCGTAGCCAAACTCCGGCTGGGTAATTTCACGCGCGTAGGTGGGGCTCACCGCCGTGATGTGGTCGGCGTAGTACAGCCCGGCCTTCAGGAACGAAATTTGCCCGTTGAACTCCAGCCCGTGCATGTTATAGAACGACCATGGCAGATCGATGTCATTCATATGATGCGCATAGTACATGCCCTGATACGCCAGGTTGTGCACCGTAAACACCGATTTTGCCGGATGCCCTTTTGCCGCCAGATACGCTGGCGTCAGCCCGGCGTGCCAGTCGTGCGCGTGGACCACATCCGGACGCCAGAATGGATCCAGCCCGACGGCCATCTCCGCCCCCACCCAGCCGAGCAGCGCAAAGCGCAGCACGTTGTCGGTATAGGCGAACAGGTTGGTATCGTGATACGGGCTGCCCGGACGGTCGTACAGATGCGGCGCGTCGATCAGGTAGATCCCTACGCCGTTGTAGTGCCCAAACAGCAGGGTGATGCGTCCGGCAAACGTTTCACGGCGGGTCACCACCTTTGCATCAGGTATGCCGCGCCGGATATCCGGGAAGGCGGGCAGCAGGACGCGGGTATCGACTCCACCGGCGATTTGCGCCGCCGGTAATGCACCAAGAACATCCGCCAGGCCGCCCGTTTTTAACAACGGGAACATCTCAGAACATACGTGTAAAACCTGCATCATCGCTCCTGTTTGATCTGCAGCTTCCGCAACATTTCCCGTGTGACTAACACGATCCCCTCTTCAGAACGGTAGAAGCGACGCGCATCTTCTTCCGCGTTTTCACCAATCACCATTCCCTCAGGAATGACGCAGGCGCGGTCGATCACGCAGCGACGCAGACGACACGAACGCCCTACCCAGACATCCGGCAGCAGAACCGCCGAATCGATATTACAGAATGAGTTTATACGCACGCGCGGGAACAGCACGGACTGCACCACCACCGAACCGGAGATGATGCACCCGCCGGAGACCAGCGAGTTCAGGGTCATGCCGTGGCTGCCGGAGCGGTCCTGCACGAACTTCGCCGGCGGCAGGGATTCCATGTGGGTACGAATCGGCCAGTTCTGGTCGTACATATCCAGCTCAGGCGTCACGGACGCCAGATCGAGGTTGGCTTTCCAGTACGCTTCCAGGGTTCCCACATCACGCCAGTATGGCTCCGCATTCGGATCGGACTGCACGCAGGACAATGGGAAGGGATGTGCATAGGCCATGCCAGCTTTGGTAATTTTCGGGATGATGTCTTTACCGAAGTCGTGGCTGGAGCTTTCGTCTTTGTCGTCTTCTTCGAGCAGCTCATAAAGATAATCTGCATCAAAGACATAGATCCCCATGCTGGCGAGCGATTTGGTGTCATCGCCCGGCATGGTTGGCGGGTTCGCCGGTTTTTCAACGAAGTCGATAATCTTGTCGTCCGCATCCACGTGCATCACGCCAAACGCCGTCGCCTCGGCAACGGGCACCGGCAGACACGCCACGGTGCAGCGCGCCCCTTTTTCGACATGGTCGATCAGCATGTGCGAGTAATCCTGCTTGTAGATGTGGTCACCCGCGAGGATCACGATGTATTCCGCGCTGTAGCGGCGAATAATGTCGAGGTTCTGGGTCACCGCATCCGCCGTGCCGCGGTACCAGTTTTCCCCGTGTACGCGCTGCTGCGCCGGGAGCAGATCGACAAACTCGTTCATCTCTTCGCTGAAGAATGACCAGCCGCGCTGAATGTGCTGCACCAGGGTGTGCGACTGATACTGAGTAATGACGCCAATGCGGCGAATGCCCGAGTTCAGGCAGTTTGAGAGCGCAAAGTCGATAATGCGGAACTTACCACCAAAGTGAACGGCCGGCTTGGCGCGCTTGATGGTCAAATCTTTCAGACGGGTACCACGCCCGCCCGCAAGTATCAGGGCAACAGTTTTTAATGGTAGCTGGCGCGCCAACATTAACGGATCGTTCTTCTCTAATCTAACCATGACTAACTCCTTTTTTATCATCTTTGGAATACGCACACTCCGTGCGCAGGCCCGTGCCAGACAGCCATTACTACCGGATTATCCGCTCCGGCAAAGGGGGGAACAGCTCGCCACTCCCCGTCAGGTAAAACAATCTCTGCGACGTCGTCCGTCGCGTTCAGCGTCACCAGCCACTTATCCGAAAGCAGGATTTGCAGGCAGGTGATGCCGTGTTGCCACTCTTGCGCGCTCAACGGCTGCGCGTCTTTATTCAGCCAGCTAACGTTGCCGTCGCCCTCTTCCCACCAGCTGTCGGCGGTAAGGGCGGGGATCTGCTGGCGAAGGTGGATCAGCGCCGCGGTGAAATGGGTCAACCCGCTGTTCGCCTCCCCCCAGTCGAGCCAGGTTAAGGTATTGTCCTGGCAATAGGCGTTGTTATTGCCGTGCTGGCTGTGGCCGTGCTCGTCGCCCGCCAGCAGCATCGGCGTGCCCTGAGACAGTAAAAGCGTCGTCAGCAGCGCATGAACGCTGGCGCGTCGCCGCTCGATCACATCCAGACTTCCGCCTAATCCTTCTATACCATGATTGAAGCTATGGTTATTGTTAGTGCCATCGCGATTCTCTTCGCCGTTGGCCTCATTGTGTTTCTGATTGAAACAAACGCAGTCGCGCAGCGTAAAACCGTCATGCGCCGTCACCAGGTTGATGGTGGCCGACGGACGTTTTCCGTCGCGCTTAAAGAGATCGCTGGAGCCGGCAAAGCGTCCGGCGAACTCGCCCAGCGACAAATCGCGCGCCAGCCAGAAGCGGCGGATGGCATCGCGGTAGTGGTCGTTCCACTCGGCAAACAGCGGCGGGAAGTTCCCCACCTGATAACCGCCTTCACCAATGTCCCAGGGTTCCGCAATCAGCTTCACCGTTGAGAGCACCGGGCAGTTTTTTATCGCCTCAAACAGCGGTGCCTGCTGGCTGAATGCCGGGGTGCGCCCCATCACAGGCGCCAGGTCGAAGCGAAAACCGTCCACGTGGAACGTCTCAACCCAGTATTTCAGGCACTCGTACGCGTAATGCGTAACGGCCGGATGGCTGAGGTTGAGGGTGTTACCGCACCCGGTCCAGTTCTCGTAATCACCGTCGTCCCTGATCCAATAATAGCTACGGTTATCGATTCCGCGCTGTGAGAGCGTCGGGCCGTCAAGGTCGCTTTCCGCACTGTGGTTCAGCACCACGTCCAGAATGACCTCAATGCCCGCGGCGTGGAGTGCCTTCACCGCGTCGCGAAACTCGTCCCGCGCTTTCTCCGGATGCACCGCGTAGCGCGGGTCGAGAGCGAACATCGCCAGCGGGTTGTAGCCCCAGTAGTTGCTTAACCCAAGACGCTGAAGACGCGGCTCGCTGGCGAAATGCGCCACCGGAAGTAGCTCCAGCGCGGTGATGCCCAAATGCTTCAGGTAAGCGACCATAGTCGGATGCCCCAGCGCTTTGTAGGTGCCGCGCATCTCTTTGGGGATCGACGGGTGCAGGTAGGTCAGCCCTTTGACGTGCGCTTCATAGATGACGGTGTTACCCCACGGCGTGCGCGGCGGGGCATCGTCTTCCCAGTCGTAGAGATCGTGCACCACCGCGCTTTTCGGCGCGACGGGCGCGCTGTCGCGGTGGTCCGGTTCGCCGTAGCCGACGTGGAACAGCGGGTCGTCTTTAAACTCGCCGTCCACGCGGCGCGCGCACGGGTCAATCAGCAGCTTCGCCGGGTTAAACCAGTGCCCCTGAGAAGGCTCCCACGGGCCGTGTACGCGAAAACCGTAGTGCATTCCCGGACGCCCGCCGGACAGGTAACCGTGCCAGATGTCTCCCGTGCGGGACGGTAAATCGTAACGGCGCTCGTTACCCTCCCCGTCAAACACGCAGAGCTCCACCCGCTCCGCGTGAGCAGAAAAGAGCGTGAAGTTCACCCCCTTTCCGTCAAAACTCGCGCCGAGCGGTTCGGGTTTACCTGCCGTAAGCTGCGTCATTCTCCCTCCCGCATCAGCCAGATGGTGCCAAGCGGCGGCAGCGTCAGGCTCAGGGAGTTTGGACGCCCGTGGCTTTCAATCGCATCGCTCTGCACCAGCCCGCCGTTACCGGCGTTACTGCCGTGGTAATGCATGGAGTCGGTATTCAGGATCTCGCGCCATTTGCCCGGCTGGTTAATGCCGAAGCGGTAGTGTTCGCGCGGCACCGGCGTGAAGTTGCTGGCGACGATAATCTCGTTGCCCGCTTTATCGCGACGTACAAAGACAAACACCGAGCGCTCGTGGTCGTCCACCACCAGCCACTCAAAGCCGTACGGGTCGAAGTCCAGCTCGTGTAGCGCTTTGTGGTGGCGGTAGGTCAGGTTCAGGTCGCGCACCAGACGCTGTACGCCGTGGTGCCAGTTGTCGCCGCCCTCCAGCAGATGCCAGTCGAGGCTGGTGTCGTGGTTCCACTCGCGACCCTGGGCGAACTCATTGCCCATAAACAGCAGCTTTTTGCCCGGGAAGGCAAACATCCAGCCGTAGTAGGCGCGCAGGTTGGCAAACTTCTGCCACGCGTCGCCCGGCATGCGGTCGAGAATGGATTTTTTGCCGTGCACCACTTCATCGTGCGACAGCGGCAGCATGAAGTTTTCGGTGTAGTTGTAGAGCAGCCCGAAGGTGAGCTTATCGTGGTGATACTGACGATAAACCGGGTCGAGCTTCATGTAGTCGAGCGTATCGTGCATCCAGCCCAGGTTCCACTTGTACCAGAACCCCAGGCCGCCTGATGACGGAGGGCGGGAGACGCCCGCAAAGTCCGTCGACTCTTCCGCCATGGTCACGGCGCCTTCCACCTGCTCGCCAATGATGCGGTTGGTGTTGCGCAGAAATTCAATCGCTTCGAGGTTTTCACGGCCGCCATACTCGTTCGGGATCCACTCCCCCTCTTTGCGGCTGTAGTCGCGGTAGATCATCGAGGCCACCGCATCCACGCGCAGGGCATCAATGCCGAAGCGTTCGATCCAGTACAGCGCATTCCCCACCAGGTAGTTCGACACTTCACGGCGACCGTAGTTGTAGATCAGCGTGTTCCAGTCCTGGTGATAGCCTTCGCGCGGGTCGCTGTGCTCGTACAGCTTCGTGCCGTCGAACTCTGCCAGCGCAAAATCGTCCGACGGGAAATGGCCCGGCACCCAGTCGAGGATCACGTTCAGCCCGGCGGCGTGCGCGGCATCAATGAAATAGCGGAAATCATCGCGCGTGCCGAAGCGCCGCGTGGGCGCATACAGCCCGGTGGGCTGATAGCCCCAGCTGCCGTCGAACGGGTGCTCGTTAACCGGCAGCAGTTCGAGGTGGGTAAAGCCCATCCATTTGGCGTACGGCACCAGCTGGTCGGCGAGCTCCCGGTAGCTGAGCCAGAAGTTGTTGTCCGTGTGGCGGCGCCAGGAGCCGAGATGCACTTCGTAAACGGAGATCGGCGCATCAAAGCGGTTGGCCTGCTTGCGCTCCTCGGTCTGGACGACCTTCTCCGGCAGGCCGCATATCAGCGAGGCGGTATTCGGGCGCAGTTCGGCCTCAAAGGCGTACGGGTCGGATTTAATACGCAGCTTGCCGTTGGCATCGATCATCTCGAATTTGTAGAGCTGACCGTTGTGCGCGCCGGGGATAAACAGCTCCCAGATGCCGGTTTCCCGGCGCAGGCGCATGGGGTGACGACGACCGTCCCAGTAGTTGAACTGCCCGACGACGGAGACGCGCTGGGCGTTTGGCGCCCATACGGCAAAGCGCGTGCCGGTGATACCATCCATGGTATCCGCATGGGCACCCAGCGTTTCGTAAGGGCGTAAATGGGTCCCTTCGGACAGCAGCCAGGCGTCCATCTCTTTTAAGAGCGGCCCAAAGCTGTAGGGATCGTCAATCAGGTTTTGCTGGCCGTGCCAGATAACGGCGAGCTGATAGCGAAAGGGGTTTTTACGGCGGGGCATGACGCCCGAGAAGAAGCCGCGCGAGTCGAGGCATTCCAGATTACCCACCTTGCGGCCGGTTTTGGGTTCGATAACCCACACTTCTGTCGCATCCGGCAACAGCGCCCGAACTTCCAGTCCGGCCTCTGTACGGTGCATCCCTAGCACAGAAAAGGGGTCGGCAAAATGACCCGCAATAAGCGCATTAATCACGTCTCTCGAAATACGATCGGACATGGTATTCATCCTGTTTTTTTATGTCGCCCTTTTTACGCGCTCCGGGACGACTTTTAATGTGACCTAAACGGTGCAGTTGATCCTCTCTGCTCCGCCCTACCCTCAGGTGAGAAATAAATCTTCCTTAAAGCATAGCCAACGTCGTGGTTCCTCCTGATAAAAAATAAGACATCTGCGTTTTACTCCATGTAGTACGCAAAAAAAGGGGGTGACAATCACCCCCCGTGTTTAACAAATTATTACGCCAGCTGGCGCAGCATGCGGCGCAGCGGCTCGGCGGCCCCCCACAACAGCTGGTCGCCGACGGTGAACGCGGAGAGATACTCCGGCCCCATGTTCAGCTTGCGCAGGCGGCCAACCGGCGTGGTCAGCGTGCCGGTAACGGCAGCCGGGGTCAGTTCACGCATGGTGATATCGCGATCGTTTGGTACCACTTTCGCCCACGGGTTGTGCGCGGCCAGCAACTCTTCCACGGTCGGAATAGACACATCTTTTTTCAGTTTAATGGTGAAGGCCTGGCTGTGGCAGCGCAGCGCGCCGATACGCACGCACAGACCGTCAACCGGAATGGTATTCGCGGTGGCGAGAATTTTGTTGGTCTCCGCCTGGCCCTTCCACTCTTCGCGGGTCTGGCCGTTACCCAGCTGTTTGTCGATCCACGGGATCAGGCCACCGGCCAGCGGTACGCCAAAGTTATCCACCGGCAGCTCGCCGCTGCGGGTCAGCTGAGTGACTTTGCGCTCGATGTCGAGGATGGCGGACGCCGGGTTTGCCAGCTCGGTCGCGACGCTTTGGTGCAGCTGGCCCATCTGGGTCAGCAGCTCGCGCATGTGGCGCGCGCCGCCGCCGGACGCGGCCTGGTAGGTCGCCACCGAGACCCACTCCACCAGGTCCTGCGCGAACAGGCCGCCGAGGGACATCAGCATCAGGCTGACGGTGCAGTTGCCGCCAACAAAGGTTTTCACGCCGTTGTTCAGGCCGTCGGTGATGACGTCCTGGTTAACCGGGTCGAGAATAATGATGGCATCGTCTTTCATGCGCAGTGAAGAGGCTGCGTCAATCCAGTAGCCCTGCCAGCCGCTTTCACGCAGCTTTGGATAAATTTCGTTGGTATAATCGCCGCCCTGGCAGGTCACAATAATGTCGAGTGCCTTCAGCGCTTCCAGATCGTAAGCGTCCTGCAACGTGCCTGTGGTACCACCAAAGGACGGAGCAGCCTGGCCGAGCTGGGAAGTGGAGAAGAAGACCGGGCGGATAGCGTCGAAATCGCGCTCTTCAACCATGCGTTGCATGAGTACAGAGCCGACCATACCGCGCCAGCCGATGAAACCAACGTTTTTCATAGCATTTTTTTCCTGCTGAGGGTGTGTGCTGATTGTGCAAGCCAGTATTGAACTGGGATATGCTTCACATTACAAAATGCTGCCAAAGTCGCAAGCGAAATTAATCGATGATTGCCCGGCAATCAGAAATACAGCTAATTATCATAATAACCATAGAGAGTTTCAGGGATAATTTACATGAGTGAAATCATTTCAGCAGCGGTTTTATTGATCCTGATAATGGATCCACTGGGCAACCTGCCCATCTTCATGTCGGTGCTGAAGCACACCGAGCCGAAGCGCCGCCGGGCGATCATGATCCGCGAGCTGCTTATTGCCCTGCTGGTGATGTTTATCTTCCTGTTTGCCGGTGAAAAAATCCTCGCGTTCCTGAACCTGCGCGCCGAAACGGTCTCCATTTCCGGCGGGATTATTCTCTTCCTGATTGCCATTAAGATGATCTTCCCGAGCGCCGAAGGCAGCAGCAGCGGCCTGCCCGCAGGCGAAGAGCCGTTTATCGTGCCGCTGGCGATTCCCCTCGTCGCGGGGCCAACCATTCTGGCGACGCTGATGCTGCTGTCGCATCAGTATCCGAATCAAATGAGCCATCTGGTCATTGCCCTGCTGATTGCCTGGGGCGGAACGTTTATTATCCTGCTGCAGTCGTCGCTGTTCCTGCGCCTGCTGGGTGAGAAAGGGGTGAACGCGCTGGAGCGTCTGATGGGGCTGATTCTGGTAATGATGGCGACGCAGATGTTCCTGGACGGGATCAGGGCGTGGATGAAAGGATGACTTTCTCCCTCTCCCCGTGGGAGAGGGCCGGGGTGAGGGCATCAGGCCGCAGAGGCCGACCACCTACCCCTTACGAATCAAATACCGGTACGGCAGCGTTTCCGTCTGCTGCGCCACCAGCTCATGCTCCATAAAGGTACAAAAACCGGGAATATCGCGCGTGGTGGCCGGATCGTCGGCAATAATCAGCAGCGTTTCACCGGTCTGCATGTTACGCACGGTCTTACGTACCATCATTACCGGCTCCGGGCAGCGAAGGCCCTGGGCATCAAGGGTGTGGTCTGGGCTGGAAAACAGGTCGGTCATGATCTTCTCGGTCAGATAAAAACGGCAGTAGTTTACGCCCCGGCGCGGGCAATGCAAACCAGGTTAACGATTGCGCAAAAAATAACCATTGCAATGTCCAGCCAAAGCAGTATCATGCTGCGGTTTTTATTGGGTTCCCTCACCCCAACGTATAAAAAGGTCACAATATGACGCAGTTCTCTGAATCACAGCGCGTAAAAGCGTTGTTCTGGCTTTCGCTTTTCCATTTGCTGGTGATCACCTCCAGCAACTACCTGGTGCAGCTCCCGATCTCCATTTTTGGTTTTCATACCACCTGGGGCGCGTTCAGCTTTCCGTTTATTTTCCTCGCCACCGATCTGACCGTGCGTATCTTCGGCGCACCGCTGGCACGCCGCATTATCTTTGCGGTCATGCTTCCGGCACTGTTCATCTCGTACGTGATCTCCTCCCTGTTTTACATGGGAAGCTGGCAGGGCTTTGAGGCGCTGACACACTTCAACCTGTTTGTCGCCCGTATCGCCGCGGCAAGCTTTATGGCCTACGCGCTGGGGCAGATCCTCGACGTGCACGTGTTTAACCGCCTGCGTCAGAATCACCGCTGGTGGATGGCGCCGACCGCGTCCACGCTGTTCGGCAACGTGAGCGATACGCTGGCCTTCTTCTTCATCGCCTTCTGGCGCAGCCCGGATGCCTTTATGGCCGAGCACTGGATGGAGATCGCGCTGGTGGACTACTGCTTCAAGGTGCTCATCAGCATTGTTTTCTTCCTGCCGATGTACGGCGTGCTGCTGAATATGCTGCTGAAAAGGCTGGCAGATAAATCTGAAATCACGGCATTGCAGGCTGGTTAAGGGTTCGCTTTATCAGTTGTGATAAGATGGGTGAATGAGCCGCTATGGCCGTTTATCGAAAGGAAGAAGTCAATGCGCAATCTGGTTAAATATGTCGGGATTGGCCTGCTGGTTGTGGGTCTTGCAGCCTGTGATAACAGCGACACGAAAACGCCTGCTCAGGGCGCATCCGCAGAAAGCAACGCGACCGGTCAGCCGGTGAATCTGATGGATGGCAAACTCAGTTTCTCTCTGCCAGCCGATATGACTGACCAGAGCGGCAAGCTGGGCACCCAGGCGAATAACATGCATGTTTACTCCGACGCAACCGGCCAGAAAGCGGTCATTGTGATTGTGGGCGACGACACCAGCGAAGACCTGGCCGTCCTGTCCAAACGTCTGGAAGATCAGCAGCGCGGCCGCGACCCGCAGCTGCAGGTGGTAACCAATAAATCCATCGAGCTGAAAGGCCATAAGCTGCAGCAGCTGGACAGCATCATCTCCGCAAAAGGCCAGACCGCCTGGTCTTCTGTGGTGCTGGGCAAGGTTGATAACAAACTGCTGACCCTGCAGATCACCCTGCCAGCGGAAGATCAGCAGAAAGCGCAGACGGCTGCTGAAAACATCATTAACACCATCGTGATCCAGTAACCCTTCACGACGATGACGTGGCCTCCGGTGCCTGCACCGGGGGCCATTTTTTTAGCCGCCACGTCAGCAGCAGGGCAATTATCACCAGACCCGCCGCGGCAAGATAGATCACCGGTACCCCCGCCCAGGCCATCACCAGCCCCGCCAGCGGCCCGGTTATGCCTAAAGACAAATCCATAAATACCGTATAGGTCGCCAGCGCCGCCCCCTGGTTCTGCTGCGGCACCGCTTTCACCGCCACCACGCCCAGCGCCGGGAAGACCAGCGAGAAACCGGCTCCCGCCAGTAAGACGCCAATTTTCGCCATCCAGGGCGCGCTGGCGATGCCGGTTAACAGCAGCCCGACAATCTCTACCGCAAAGCAGAACATCGCTACGTTCAGCCCGCCCAGACGGTTGATACCGTTCGGGAAAAGCAGGCGTGCGCCAACAAACGCAACGCTGAAGAGGGTTAACGCAAAGGCCGCGCCCTCCCAGCCTTTGGCGTCATAAAACAGGGTAATGAAGGTCGCAATGACGCCGAAGCCGGTGGTCGCCAGGGCCAGCGCCATGCCGTACGGCCAGACGCGCCCCAGCACGGCCCGAAACGGCAGCGGCTTGCCCTTGCTGGCCTTCACCTTCGGGCGCGGCAGCGCAAACAGTATCGCCACAAGCGCGACCGCTATAATGGTCAGCGACAGTCCATACAGACCGCCAAAGGCGTAACAGGCCACGCCAAGCGGCGCGCCGAGCGCCATCGCCCCGTAGGTGACGATCCCGTTCCACGAGATAACCCGGCCAATGTGTGGTGCACCGACAACCCCCACACCCCATAGCGTCGAGCCGGTTCCTGCCAGGCTTTGCCCAATCCCGAGAATGACGCGGCCCAGGCAAAGCAGCGCCAGGCTGACCAGCGGCCAGTGGCTGGTAGCGGCAGCCAGCAGGTTGCTCAGACCACTGAGGAAACAGCCGCACAATCCCACTACCACAATGCTTTTGGGACCGAACAGGTCGGCGTAGCGCCCGGCGTGCGGGCGGCTAAGGAGCGTGGCGAAATACTGCAGGCTGATGACCAGCCCCGCCCAGAACGCGCTAAAACCCATCACGTCATGGACGTAGCCCGGCAGAACCGCCAGCGGCAGGCCGATCGTTAAATAGCTGGCAAAGTTGAAGATAACGACGGAAACAATGCGCAGATTGAGGCGCAATCCGCTCAGCGCCGGTTCGGCGGCAGGTTCTGGCATGGGGTTCTACCTGAATTTTTTGCAACAGTGTTTCACTATTACCACGGAGCAATAAGAAAATCAGCCCCGACTTTCAGATTATCGGTGCCAGACGAAGCGGCCCTAAGGCACTACACTTATCGGGTCATCTTACTAAGGAACACGCATGTTAGCTCCCCAGCCTGATAAAGCAGGACTCCACATCTTATTAAAACTCGCCTGTCTGGTGGTTATACTTGCGGGTATACATGCTGCCGCTGACATTATCGTCCAGCTCCTGCTGGCGCTCTTTTTTGCTATTGTCCTCAATCCGCTGGTGACCTGGTTTTTACGCCGGGGCGTGAGCCGCCCGGTGGCCATCACCATCGTGGTTATCGTGATGCTGATTGGCCTGACGGCGCTCTTCGGCGTACTGGCGGCATCGCTGAGCGAATTCTCCACCATGTTGCCGCAGTACAATAAAGAGCTGACGCGTAAAATCGTCGCGCTGCAGGAGATGATGCCCTTTCTTAACCTGCATATTTCGCCAGAACGGATGCTGCGCAGAATGGATTCCGAGAAGGTCATGACTTACGCTACCACGCTGATGACCGGCCTTTCCGGCGCGATGGCCAGCATTTTGCTGCTGGTCATGACGGTGGTGTTTATGCTGTTCGAAGTGCGCCATGTTCCGTATAAGCTGCGCTTTGCTTTAAATAACCCGCAAATACACATTGCCGGCCTACACCGCGCCTTAAAGGGCGTCTCCAAATATCTGGCGCTGAAAACGCTGCTGAGCGTCTGGACCGGGATTATTGTCTGGCTGGGGCTGATGCTGATGGACGTCCAGTTCGCGCTGATGTGGGGGGTGCTGGCGTTTCTGCTGAACTACGTGCCGAATATTGGCGCGGTGCTTTCCGCCGTGCCGCCGATGATTCAGGCGTTTCTGTTTAACGGTTTCTACGAATGTATGCTGGTCGGAGCGCTGTTCCTCGTCGTGCATATGGTGCTGGGTAACATTCTTGAACCGCGCATGATGGGGCACCGGCTGGGCATGTCGACGCTGGTGGTGTTTTTATCCTTGCTGATTTGGGGATGGCTGCTGGGCCCTGTCGGCATGCTGCTGTCGGTCCCGCTGACCAGCGTATGTAAAATCTGGATGGAAACCACCAAAGGGGGCAGCAAGCTGGCGATCCTGCTTGGGCCGGGGCGGCCGAAAAGCCGGTTGCCGGGGTAACGTATCTGTCTGTGTAAACGGGTTTATACCGTCAAATACCGCGACGCTCACCGTCGCGGTATTTTTATTTGCGTTAAGGCTTATTCCTTCCGTTTTTTATCAACTCATCCAGATTTCGCTTAAATGCAACATCCCTTAAATCAAATTAAAAAAAACGGAATGATTAATTATTTTGCGTGATATTATACCCCGCCTTAGCGACGACGTAATGTAAACATTAATATTGATTAAAAACACATCTGACTTAATCCCTAAGCCTGGTGATGCTTATTTGTAAAAAACACTACCTTTAATTGTTATTATTGATATGGAGTTGTTGATGAAAAAGCTCGTTAAATGGTGCACTGCCGCCGTATTCGTTGGCGCACTGGCTGGCTGTGCGCGTACCGCCCCTATCGCTCAGGTTCACTCTGTCGTGAGCGCCGGTCATACTGCCGATCAGGTGAAAACAGCCATTTTGAAAGCAGGCCAGAAGCGTGACTGGATCATGACGGAAGCGGGCCCGGGCGTGATTAAGGGCCGTCTGCAGGCACGCGATCACTCGGTCCAGGTGCGTATTCCCTACTCTGCGACAAGTTATTCAATTAATTACGAAAGCAGCCTGAACCTGAAAGCGGCAGACGGTAAAATTCACAAAAATTATAACCGCTGGGTGAACAACCTCGACCACGATATTCAGCTGAACCTTTCTGCGGGTGCCGCGCTGTAATATTATTCTAAAGTCGGGCCGGACATGGCCCGATAACCTCATTTCTTACCCTGAAAGGTTACGCAACAATGTACGAAAAGGACACGCTCAGCGCGCTGGATGCCATTACCGAAGCGCAACGCATCGCTTTTGCGCCGATGTTATTTCAGACCGCGCTTTGTCTGCGTAACTCGGGCGTTCTCGCCTGGCTCGATAAACAGGGTAATAAGGGGGCAAGCCTCGACGAAATAACCGAAAACAGTACCCTGAGCAGTTATGCCGTCAGCGTATTGTTAGACATGGGATTAAGCGGGCGGATAATTACTTATAAAGAAGGTCGTTATTTCCTGGCGAAAGTGGGCCATTTCTTACTCCACGATACCATGACCCGCGTTAATATGGATTTCACGCAGGACGTCTGTTACCAGGGGTTATTTCATCTGGCCGATGCCCTGCAGAAAGAAAAACCGGCTGGATTATCCGTGTTTGGCGACTGGCCAACCATCTATCCGGCTTTATCCCAGCTTCCTGCCCCGGCAAAAGAGAGCTGGTTTGCCTTCGATCATTACTATTCCGACGCCGCTTTTGACGCTGCGTTGCCATATATATTCGCAAGCTCGCCGACAAAATTGTACGATGTGGGCGGAAATACAGGTAAATGGTCGTTACGCTGCTGCCGCTATGACGACAATGTTGCCGTGACGATCCTCGATCTCCCGCAGCAGATAGCGCTGGCGCAGGAAAACATCGAAAAAGCAGGTTTTTCTCATCGTATTGGATTCCATGCTGTCGATATGCTTAGTCCGTCGGCATTGCCGGGAGATGCCGACGTCTGGTGGATGAGCCAGTTCCTCGACTGTTTCTCTCCGGATCAGATTGTCGCCATGCTTACGCGCGTCGCAGAGGTCATGAAGCCTGGCGCACGGTTGTGCATCATGGAGCTTTTCTGGGATGCCCAGAAATATGAAGCGGCGGCTTTCAGCCTGAATGCCACCTCGCTCTATTTCACCTGTATGGCGAATGGCAATAGCCGGTTTTACAGCGTAGAGAAGTTTTATCACTACCTGGAAAGGGCGGGCTTCAGCATAGCACAGCGGCTGGATAACCTTGGGGTAGGTCATACCCTGTTAATTTGCACCAAACGTGAACAATAGCGCAGCCTGGCTGCCCTTTGAATACGGTATTCCGCGGACGCGCGTAGATGAAATTTTCACTGAACATTATTGACTGGCAGGCAAGAGCGCCAGGACTAAGCGATGCCGCAGAGTGGCAGGCGTGGTCGTGCCTGCAGTCGACCATCGACCCGACGGCTCCTCTACCCCGCCTGACCGCGTTACCCATGATGACCGCGCGCCGCCTTAACTCAGGCAGTAAGCTGGCGGTGGATATTGGTCTTGCCATGCTGCAAAGCCACGCCATAGACGCCGTCGTCTATTCCAGCCGCCACGGCGAGCTGGAGCGCAATTACCGTATTCTGCATACGCTGGCGACCGGGCAGGCCGTCTCGCCTACCGACTTCGCCATGTCCGTGCACAATTCCGCGGTGGGCAATCTCACGATCGCCGCTCGCCAGCCTGTTGTCTCGTCATCCATTTCCGCCGGGCTGGACACCTTCCAGCAGGCCCTGTGTGAAGTGCTGAGCCTGCTGCATGCGGGCTACTCCCGCGTCCTGCTGGTGGATTTTGACGGCGCGCTGCCGGAATTTTACCATCCGGCGTTACCGCCGCAGATGCCTACCTGGCCGTACGCGGTGGCGCTGGTGATTGAAGCCGGCAGCGAATGGCAGTGCGAAACCCGCAGCGGCAGCACGGGCGAGGAAGCCGCCCTGCCGCAAAGCCTGATGTTCCTGCAACGCTATCTCCGTGAGGAACGGAAGTTTGTGGTGCCCGGCGAACGTTTGCTGTGGCAGTGGGCGCGCCAATGAACCGCCTGACCGCCCGGATCAACTGGCTATGGCGTCTGGTCATGACCGGATTCTGCTTCGTGCTGTTTGGCGCGGGCGGGCTTCTGCTGTCGCTGGTCTGGTTCAACCTGCTGCTGATTGCCCAGCGCGATCGCGCCAAACGCCGTCGCCTGGCGCGCCGCAGCATCGCGGCCAGCTTCCGCTTCTTCTTAACCGTTGCCCGCGGCACCGGGGTGCTGGACTATCGCATCCACAATCTTGATGCTCTGCGCGGCGATCGGGGCTGCCTGGTGGTGGCTAACCACCCTACGTTAATTGACTACGTGATTCTGGCGTCGGTAATGCCCGAAACCGACTGTCTGGTGAAAAGCGCGCTGCTGCGCAATCCGTTTGTCAGCGGCGTTATCCGCGCGGCGGATTATCTGATTAACAGCGAGGCCGAGCCTCTGCTCGCCGCCAGCCAGCAGCGTCTGGCCCAGGGCGACACGCTGTTAATCTTCCCGGAAGGGACGCGTACCCGCCCAGGTGAGGCAATGTCCCTCCAGCGCGGCGCGGCAAATATCGCCGTGCGCTGCCGCAGCGATCTGCGGATCGTACTCATCCACTGCAGCGAGCACCTGCTGGATAAAAAATGCCGCTGGTATGATGTACCGCCCGCAAAACCTGTCTTTACCGTCGATGTGCGCGATCGCGTGAACATCGACGAATTTTACGATGCAAGGCAACAAGAACCGGCACTGGCGGCAAGGCAGTTAAACCGGCACCTGCAGCATCGATTAACATCAGGCCTTCAATCTTTGTCAGGAATTAATGATGCAAGCGCTTTATCTTGAAATTAAGAATCTCATTATCACCACGCTGAATCTGGACGAGCTTACCGCAGAGGATATTGATACCGATGCCGCGCTGTTTGGCGACGGGCTGGGTCTCGACTCTATCGACGCGCTGGAGCTGGGTCTGGCGGTGAAAAACCAGTATGGCGTGGTGCTTTCTGCCGAAAGCGAAGAGATGCGCCAGCACTTCTTTTCCGTCGCCACCCTGGCGTCCTTTATCCACGCCCAACGCGCCTGAGATGTGAACTATGACCGAACAAGAAACCATTTATCAGGAAGTCTGCGGCCTTCTGACCAAACTCTTTGAAATCGACCCG
The DNA here is from genome assembly GCF_001462935.1 of Enterobacter sp. 50588862. Classification (NCBI taxonomy): domain Bacteria; kingdom Pseudomonadati; phylum Pseudomonadota; class Gammaproteobacteria; order Enterobacterales; family Enterobacteriaceae; genus Enterobacter; species Enterobacter sp. 50588862. The sequence goes on along the minus strand of NZ_LNHM01000005.1, from coordinate 77,337 downwards.
CAGGACATTACGCCCGAAGCCCGTCTTTACGAAGACCTGGAGCTGGACAGCATTGACGCGGTGGACATGATTGTCCATCTGCAGAAGAAAACCGGTAAGAAAATCAAGCCGGAAACCTTCAAATCGGTTCGTACCGTTCAGGATGTGGTAGACGCCGTCGAACAGCTGCTGCGCGAAGAGTAAGACACCGTGCGTGGTGGACGGACGCTCCCGGTCATCCCACTTCTGACGGGGCTGATGCTGCTGGCGTGGCCCTTCCTGATTGGATTTGGGCTGACGCATAACAGCCTGCCGTGGCTGCTGCCGGTGATGGCGCTGCTGTTGCTGCTGCGGCTGCGTCAGGCGCGGCGTAACACCGGCCCGATGCGGTATGTGGTGCAGTGCGTGGCGCTGGCGGGGATCGCGCTCTGCGCGGCAAGCTACCTGCTGAAAACCCACCAGTGGCTGCTGTTCTACCCTGTGGTCGTTAATCTTGTAATGCTCGCCGTGTTCGGCGGTTCGCTCTGGACAGCGATGCCGCTGGTCGAACGCCTGGCGCGCCTGCGAGAGCCAAATTTGCCGCCGGAGGGCGTGCGCTATACCCGCAGGGTGACCCTCGTCTGGTGCGGATTTTTCATCGGCAACGGGGCGATGGCGATGTATACCGTCCTGCACGGCGACATGCACCTGTGGACGCTGTGGAACGGTATGGTGGCTTACATCCTGATGGGGACGCTGATGGCGGCAGAGTGGCTGGTGCGCCAGCGGGTGATAAAAAAAGAGATGCACAATGAATAACCCCCTTCCGCTGGGCCAGTGGTTAAACGCGCCCCGCCCTGACGACACGCCCGTCGCCTGGCTCGACGATCGTACCTGGACGCTGGGCCAGCTGCGCCACGACGTGACGTTACTGGTCGACACCCTGCGTCAGCAGGAAGGCGAGCGCTGGGCGCTGTGCTTTGAAAACAGCTACCTGTTTATCGTTGCGCTGCTGGCCTCGCTGCATGCCGGTAAAACGCCGGTCATTCCCGGCCATAGCCGCGTTTCGCTGCTTGAGGAGCAGCAGCCGCTGTTTAGCGGCGTCCTGAGCGATCGGTCCCTCGATATTGACGGGCAGCTGATTGTGGTAGCCTCCCGCCACCAGACGATCGCCCGCTGGGTACCCCTGCCGGAGATTAACGAAAACCGCTTCGTCGAGCTGTTCACCTCCGGCTCCACGGGAACGCCGCGCCGGGTGGTTAAGCACATCGTCAGCCTGGATCGCGAAGCCCGCCTGCTGGCTGACCGCTTCGGCGAACGTCTGGCTGGCTGTAGCGTTGTGGCCTCCGTCGTCCCGCAACATCTCTATGGCCTGACATTTCGCATCGTACTGCCGATGGCGATGGGCCTGCCGCTGCATGCCGCGATGCTCTACTACGCAGAGCAGCTGGCCGCCCTTCCTCATGACCGGCATTACCTGTTCATCAGCAGCCCGGCGTTCCTGAAACGCCTGGATACCGAACTGGCCGCGCCGCCCGTCAGGATGCTGATTTCCGCGGGCGGAATGCTGCCCTGGCGTGACGTCTCCACCACGGCTGGCTGGCTTAACATCTGGCCGGACGAAATTTATGGCAGCACCGAAACCGGGATCCTCGCCTGGCGCCATCGCGTGGAAGATAACCTGCCGTGGCTACCCTTCCCCGGCGTAAACTTCCATCAGGAAGATGACGCCTGCCGCGTCACTTCGCCACTTATCCATGAGGCTGAAGGACTCCAGCTGGACGATATCCTCCACTTCGACAGTGCGGGGCTGTTTAGCATCGCCGGTCGTCGCGGGCGGGTGGTCAAAATTGAAGAAAAGCGCATCTCGCTTAACGAGATCGAGCATCGCCTGCTGGAGCTCGACGGCGTTTGCGAGGCGGCTGCGCTGCCGGTTACGCGCGGGGGCCGTCAGGGGATTGGCGTCCTGCTGGTGCTGGATGAGGCGGTTCGTCAGCGCTGGCATCTGCAGGATAAAAAAGCGCAGGAGTTCGCCTGGCGACGCGCCCTGCTGCCGTGGCTTGAGCCGGTCGCCGTTCCACGCTACTGGCGCATTGTCGATGAGATGCCGGTAAACAGTATGAACAAGCGTGTCTATGCGCAGTTAGAGGAGTTATTTCATGAAAATTCATGAAATCGAGCGCCATCAGGCACAGCCGGAGAAGCTGGAGATCGTTTTGCATCTCGACGCCTCTCTGTTCTGGTTTCAGGGCCATTTTGCCGTACAGCCGCTGCTGCCCGGCGTTGCGCAGCTCGACTGGGTGATGCACTACGCAACGACCTTACTGGCACCGGGCTACCGCTTTCACAGCATTCAAAACGTGAAGTTCCAGGCGCCTCTGCTGCCGGAAACCACGGTGACGCTGGTGCTTGAGTGGCATGCCGGGCGCAAACTGCTGACCTTCAGCTACCTGCGTCATGACGGGGCTGAACGCCATACCGCCAGCAGCGGGAAAATTCGTCTATGTCAGTAACCTTCCGCCCCTGCGTGCTGATCCCGTGCTACAACCACGGCGCCACGATGGCCAGCGTGCTGTCGCGCCTCTCGCCGTTTGGCCTGCCGTGCCTGGTGGTGGATGACGGCAGCGAAGCCGCCACCCGCCAGGAGCTTGAGCGGCTGGCGGCGGAGCAGCCGCAGATGACGCTGGTCCGTCTGGCGCAAAACGCCGGCAAAGGTGCCGCGGTCATCAGGGGGCTGGAGGAGTGCGCGCGTGCGGGCTATACCCACGCCCTGCAGGTGGACGCGGACGGCCAGCACGCCATCGAAGATATTCCCAAAATGCTGGCGCTGGCGGAGCGCCACCCGGACGCGCTGATTTCCGGCCAGCCCGTTTACGATGATTCCATCCCGCGCTCGCGGCTCTACGGGCGCTGGGTCACCCACGTCTGGGTATGGATTGAGACCTTATCCCTGCAGCTTAAAGACAGTATGTGCGGCTTTCGGGTCTACCCGGTCTCGCCCACGCTGCGGCTCGCCGCGCGTGAAACGCTCGGTAAACGGATGGACTTTGACACCGAAGTGATGGTCCGTCTCTACTGGCAGGGCAACACCAGCGTCTTTCTGCCCACCCGCGTGACCTATCCGCAGGACGGGTTGTCCCACTTCGACGCGTTGAAAGATAACGTGCGGATCTCCCTGATGCATACCCGGCTGTTCTTCGGCATGCTTCCGCGCATTCCCGGCCTGCTCTTCCGTCGACGCGGCCAGCACTGGGCGCAGCAGGACGAGGTTAAAGGCCTGTGGGGCATGCGCCTGATGCTCCGCGTCTGGCAGCTGCTGGGGCGGCGGGCGTTTACCGTGCTGCTGTGGCCGGTGATCGGCGTCTACTGGCTGATCGCGCGTCCGGCGCGGCAGGCTTCGCGGCAGTGGATTGCACGCGTGAAGCAGGTGCTGATGCAGCGGAACATGCCTGTGCCAGCACGTCTCAACAGCTTTTTCCATTTCATGCGCTTCGGCAACGCGATGCTGGACAAAGTCGCCAGCTGGCGCGGCGAGCTGAAGTTTAAGCGCGACGTGGTCTTTGCTCCCGGCGCGAGCGAAACGCTTAATATCGCGGCGCCGCAGGGCAAGCTGCTGCTGGCCTCGCATCTTGGCGACGTAGAAGCCTGCCGGGCGCTGGCCCAGCTGGACGGCAGCAAAACCATCAACGCCCTGGTCTTCAGCGAGAACGCCCGGCGTTTTAAGCAAATTATGAGCGAAATGGCGCCCCAGGCCGGCGTGAATTTGATGTCGGTCACCGACATCGGCCCGGACACCGCCATTGCCATCAAAGAGAAGCTTGAGCGCGGAGAATGGGTCGCGATCGTGGGCGACCGCATCGCCGTCAACCCGCAGCGTGGCGGCGAGTGGCGGGTGATCTGGAGCCAGTTTATGGGCCAGCCCGCACCGTTCCCTCAGGGGCCGTTTATCCTGGCCTCCATTCTGCGCTGTCCGGTGGTGTTGATTTTCGCCCTGCGCCAGCAGGGGAAGCTCGTCCTGCACAGCGAGCCGTTTGCCGACCCGCTGATCCTGCCGCGCGTGGAACGCCAGCAGGCGCTGCAGGCTACCGTCGATCGCTACGCGCAGCGGCTGGAGCATTACGCCCTGATGTCGCCGCTCGACTGGTTTAATTTTTTCGATTTCTGGCATCTGCCAGAGTCCAGAGAGAAGGAGTAAAGGGTGCTGACCGATCCCCGCTTTACGACTGAAGTTGAGATCACCGTTCCGTTCCACGACGTCGATATGATGGGCGTGGTCTGGCACGGCAACTATTTCCGCTACTTTGAGATCGCCCGCGAGGCGCTGCTCAATCAGTTTGACTATGGCTATCGCCAGATGAAAGCCTCCGGCTACGTCTGGCCCGTTGTCGACACGCGGGTGAAATACCGCGATGCGGTGACCTTTGAGCAGCGCATTCGCGTTCGCGCGCAGATTGAAGAGTATGAAAACCGCCTGCGCATTGCCTATCAAATTTTCGATGCGCAAACCGGCAAACGCACCACCACCGGCTACACCATCCAGGTGGCGGTGGAAGAAGCCACCCGCGAAATGTGCTTTGTCAGTCCGGCAGTACTGTTTGAACGTATGGGAGTCACGCCATGAAATGGTTGCCTTTGCTGACGCTGCTCGTCAGCCCGCTGGTCAGCGCCGTGACGCTGGATGAACTGCAGCAGCGCTTCACCGAGCAGCCCGTGGTGCGCGCGCACTTCGAACAGGTCCGCACGATAAAAGATATGCCGCAGCCGCTGCGCTCGCAGGGCGAGATGCTGATCGCCCGCGACAGCGGCCTGCTGTGGGATCAAAAAGCGCCGTTTCCGATGACGCTGCTGCTGGACGACAAGCGGATGGTTCAGGCGATCAACGGCCAGCCGCCGCAGACCATCACCGCCGACAATAATCCGCAGATGTTCCAGTTCAACCACCTGCTGCGGGCCCTGTTCCAGGCCGACCGCAAGGTGCTGGAAGAGAACTTCCGCATCGATTTTAAAGACCTGGGCGCGGGCCGCTGGTCGCTGGTGCTTACCCCAAAAACGACGCCGCTGGACAAGATTTTCGCCACCCTCGATCTGGGCGGCGCGACCTATCTTGAGACGATCCGCCTGAACGACAGGCAGGGCGACCGTACCGATATCGCCCTTTCAAACCACCAATTGACGCCCGCCAGCCTGACCGATGACGAACGCCAACGCTTTGCCGCACCGTAAATCCCTGCGCCCGGCGCTGCTGTGGGCCACGGTATGTCTGGTTATGCTGGGCGTGCTGCTGTCGCTGCTGCCCGGCGCGCGGCTGAACAGCAGCGTGCTGGCCATGCTGCCGAAGCAGACGCTGGGGGCGATCCCTCCGGCGCTCAACGACGGGTTTATGCAGCGTCTCGACCGCCAGCTGGTCTGGCTGGTCAGCCCCGGCAAAGAACCCGATCCGCGCGTGGCGCAGCAGTGGCTTGAACTGCTGCACAGCCGCGACGCGCTCCGCGAGGTCAAAGGCCCGATGGACGCCGCCGGGCAAAAGGCCTGGGGAGAGTTCTTCTGGCAGCACCGCAACGGGCTGATTGATCCGGCCACCCGTGCCCGCCTGCAAAACGGCGGAGAAGCGCAGGCGCAGTGGATTTTATCCCAGCTCTACTCCGCCTTCTCCGGCGTCAGCGGTAAAGAGCTGCAAAACGATCCGCTGATGCTGATGCGCGGCTCGCAGCTCGCCCTGGCGCAAAACGGCCAGAAGCTGCGGCTGATGGACGGCTGGCTGGTCACGCAAGATGAAGCGGGAAACTACTGGTATCTGCTGCACGGCGAACTGGCGGGCTCATCATTTGATTTGCAGCAGACCCACCGGCTCGTGACGACGCTTAACGCACTGCAACAGACGCTGAAAGCGCGTTACCCGCAGGCGCAGCTGCTTTCGCGCGGGACGGTGTTCTACAGCGATTATGCCAGCCAGCAGGCTAAACGCGACGTCTCAACGCTGGGCATCGCCACCCTGCTTGGGGTGTTCCTGCTGATCGTGGCGGTGTTCCGCTCTCTGCGCCCGCTGCTGCTGAGCGTGCTCTCCATTGCCATCGGCGCGCTGGCGGGGACGGTGGTGACGCTGCTGCTCTTTGGCGAGCTGCACCTGATGACGCTGGTGATGAGCATGAGCATCATCGGAATTTCGGCAGACTACACGCTTTACTACCTGACCGAACGGATGGTGCACGGCGCTGAGCTCTCTCCCTGGCAAAGCCTGGCCAAAGTGCGCAATGCGCTGCTGCTGGCGCTGCTGACGACCGTCGCTGCCTACCTGATTATGATGCTGGCCCCCTTCCCCGGGATCCGCCAGATGGCGGTATTTGCCGCGACGGGGCTGAGCGCCTCCTGCCTGACGGTGATTTTCTGGCATCCGTGGCTGTGCCGGGGTTTGCCGGTGCGCCCGGTTCCCTTTATGGTCCTGATGTTGCGCTGGCTGGCCGCCTGGCGACGCAGTAAAAAACTGTCCGTTGGTCTGCCCGTCGCGCTGGCGCTGCTCTCCGCCGTGGGAATGAGCACCCTGAAGGTGGACGACGACATCGCCCAGCTGCAGGCGCTGCCGAAAGATATTCTGGCGCAGGAGAAAACCATTACCGCCCTGACCGGCCAAAGCGTCGATCAGAAATGGTTTGTGGTGCACGGCGCTTCTCCCCAGCAAACGCTGGAGCGGCTGGAAGCCTTTACTCCCGCGCTGGCCGAGGCGCAAAAGGCGGGGGATCTCACCCGCTGGCGCACCCTGCCGCTGAACTCGCTGGCCCGCCAGAAAAGCGACCTTGCGCTACTGCGGAACGCCGCGCCTGCGGTGACGAACGTGCTGAAAAGCGCAAGGCTCAACGCCGTTTCCCCCAATCTGGACGCCATGCCGGTCAGCGTGGACGCGTGGCTTGAAAGTCCGGCCAGCGAGGGCTGGCGCCTGCTCTGGCTGACCCTGCCCGATGGGGAAAGCGGCGTGCTCGTGCCGGTGGACGGCGCAAAAAACAGCGCGGCGCTCGGTGAGCTGGCCGCGCGCCATGACGGCGTCGTCTGGGTGGACCGCAAGGCCAGCTTTGACAGCCTGTTTGCCCTCTACCGCACGCTGCTGACGGGGCTACTGTTTGCGGCGCTGGCGGTGATTGCCTGCGGGGCGATACTGCGCCTCGGCTGGCGCAAAGGGCTGATAAGCCTGGTGCCGTCCGCACTGTCGCTGAGCTGCGGGCTGGCCGCGCTGGCCGCAACGGGCCACCCGGTAAATCTGTTTTCACTGCTGGCGCTGGTACTGGTGCTCGGCATTGGCATTAACTACACGCTGTTCTTCAGCAACCCACGCGGTACGCCGCTGACTTCGATGCTGGCGATTACCCTGGCCATGATGACCACCCTGCTGACGCTGGGCATGCTCGTCTTCAGCGCCACCCAGGCTATCAGCAGCTTTGGTATTGTGCTGGTGAGCGGTATTTTCACCGCCTTCCTGCTGGCACCGCTGGCGATGCCGGATAAGAAAGAGAGAAAACGTAAATGAACGCTGTTTATCGCGCTGTCGCGCTGGCCGCGGCGCTGCTGCTGGCAGGCTGCAGCCATTCGACCGATACCAAAGAGACGCGGCCTCAGGCCTGGCTTCAGCCTGGCACCAAAGTCACTCTGCCGCCGCCCGGCATCAGCCCGGCGGTAAGCTCCCAGCAGCTGCTGACCGGCAGCTTTAACGGGCAAACGCAGTCCCTGCTGGTGATGCTCAACGCGGATGCGCATAAGGTCACGCTGGCCGGCCTCTCTTCCGTGGGCATTCGCCTGTTCCTGGCAACGTACGACGAGAGCGGTATTCATACCGAGCAGTCGATCGTCGTGCCGCAGCTGCCGCCCGCCAGCCAGGTGCTGGCCGACGTGATGCTCAGCCACTGGCCGATTAGCGCCTGGCAGCCGCAGTTGCCGAAGGGCTGGACGTTAACGGACAATGGCGATCGGCGCGAGCTGCGCAACGCCAGCGGCAAGCTGGTGACGGAGATTGTCTACCTCCAGCGCAAAGGCAAGCGCGAGCCGATTAGCATCGAGCAACACGTATTCAAATACCACATCACCATTCAATATCTGGGTGACTGAGATGATTTATATATCCGCTGTTGGCATGGTCAACGCGCTGGGCAACTCACCTGATGAAATTGCCGCCAACCTGGCTGCGGGCGTGGCGCCGGGCATGCACGCCCGGACCGGCTGGCTGCAGGGAATGTCCGAAGCGGTACTGGGCGGGGTGGAAGGCGAACTGCCGCTCATCCCGGATACCTTCTCTGCACACCGCACCCGCAACAACCAGCTGCTGCTGGCCGCGCTGGCGCAGATTCAGCCCGCCGTTGACGAGGCCATCGCCCGCGTTGGTCGTGACCGGGTGGCCGTGGTGCTGGGAACCAGCACCTCCGGGCTGGATGAAGGCGATGAGCACGTGCGTCTCATGACCGACGGCGAGACCAGCACGCGCTGGCAGTATCCGCAGCAGGAGCTGGGCGATCCGTCCCGCTTTCTCGCCAACTGGCTGCAGCTTGAAGGCCCGGCTTATACGATCTCCACCGCCTGCTCCTCCAGCGCGCGGGCGATGATCGGCGGCAAACGCCTGATCGAAGCCGGGCTGGTAGATATCGCCATTGTCGGCGGAGCAGACACCCTGAGCCGGATGCCCGTGAACGGCTTTAACAGTCTTGAATCCTTCTCCCCCACGCTCTGCGAGCCGTTTGGCCGGGACCGCCGGGGGATCACCATCGGTGAAGCGGCGGCGCTGATGGTATTAAGCCGGGAACCCGCGGACGTGGCGCTGCTTGGCACGGGCGAATCCAGCGATGCGTACCATATTTCCGCCCCGCATCCGCAGGGCGACGGGGCGATAAGGGCTATCACTCAGGCGCTCAGCGAAGCGGGCATGCAGCCGGACGACATCGGCTACATCAACCTGCACGGTACGGCCACGCCGCTCAACGATCAGATTGAATCACAGGTGGTTCACGATCTCTTCGGAGAAAGCGTGCCGTGCAGTTCAACCAAACACCTTACCGGCCACACGCTGGGCGCTGCCGGCATTACCGAAGCGGCTTTGAGCTGGCTTATCCTGACGCGCGATCTGCCCTTGCCGCCGCAGGATTTTTCCCGCTACGCTCCGGACGAGACGCTGGCGCCGTGCGGCCTGCTGCACCAGAGCACCGCCCTGAAAAAGCCGGTGATTTTGTCTAACTCGTTCGCGTTTGGCGGCAATAACGCCAGCATTCTGCTGGGGAGAGCGTCATGAGCTATCTATCACCCGAAGCCTATTTGCCGCACGATGCGCCCATGATGCTGCTGGGGTCCGTTGAAAATGTGACGGATGACATGGCGGTCTGCCGCGTGGCGGTTGACAGGCAAAGCGTGCTGGCGCCGTTTCTCAATGCCGATGGCGACCTGCCGGGCTGGTACGCGCTCGAGCTAATGGCGCAGACCGTTGGCGTCTGGTCGGGCTGGCATCGTCAGCAGCAGGGGCAGGAACATATCGCGCTGGGCATGGTGCTCGGCGCGCGCGAGCTGGTCTGCGCCAGCGGGCGTTTCGCCAAAGGCTTAACGCTGGACATTACCGTTAAGCTGCTGATGCAGGACGAACGCTTCGGCAGTTTTGAATGCACGATTTGCGCAGGTGAAGAGACGCTGGCCACGGGCCGGGTCAATACCTTCCAGCCGACTGCAGAAGAATTAACATCGCTTTTTAATCAGGGATCCCAAGCATGAGTCGTTCCGTACTGGTCACAGGGGCCAGCAAAGGCATTGGTCGCGCCATCGCCCGCCAGCTTGCCGCTGACGGGTTCACCGTCGGCGTGCATTACCATCGTGATGCCGCAGGCGCGCAGGAGACGCTGGACGCCATCACGCAGGCGGGCGGCAGCGGCCGTTTACTCTCGTTTGACGTAGGCAACCGCGAGCAGTGCCGTGAAGTGCTTGAGCAGGAAATTGATGCCCATGGCGCATGGTATGGCGTGGTCAGCAACGCCGGAATTACCCGCGATGGCGCTTTTCCGGCACTGAGTGAAGACGACTGGGACAGCGTGATCCACACCAATCTCGACAGTTTTTATAACGTCATACACCCCTGCATTATGCCCATGATCGGCACCCGTCAGGGCGGGCGCATTATTACCTTATCCTCCGTCTCCGGCGTGATGGGCAACCGCGGCCAGGTGAACTACAGTGCGGCCAAAGCGGGCATTATCGGCGCCACCAAAGCGCTGGCGATCGAACTGGCAAAACGAAAAATCACCGTGAACTGCATTGCGCCAGGGCTGATTGATACCGGCATGATTGAAATGGAGGAGGCCGCGCTGAAGGAAGCGATGTCCATCATCCCAATGAAACGTATGGGCCAGGCTGAGGAGGTCGCCGGGCTGGCAAGCTATCTGATGTCGGATATCGCGGGCTACGTCACCCGCCAGGTCATTTCGATTAACGGAGGAATGCTATGACGCGTCGCGTGGTGATTACGGGCATGGGCGGCGTCACCGCCTTTGGCGAGAACTGGCAGTCCGTTTCCAGCCGACTGCTGGCGTATGAAAACGCCGTGCGTAAAATGCCGGAATGGCAGGTTTATGATGGCCTGCACACCCTGCTGGGCGCGCCGATCGACGATTTCGCGCTGCCGGAACACTATACCCGCAAGCGTATTCGCGCCATGGGTCGCGTGTCGCTGATGTCTACCCGCGCCACAGAGCTGGCGCTGGAGCAGGCGGGGCTGATTGGCGAAGCGGTGCTCACCAACGGGCAAACCGGCATCGCCTACGGTTCTTCGACAGGCAGCACCGGCCCGGTCAGCGAATTCGCGACCATGCTTACCGAAAAGCACACCAATAACATCACCGGGACAACCTACGTCCAGATGATGCCGCACACCACCGCGGTGAATACCGGCCTGTTCTTTGGACTACGTGGCCGCGTGATCCCAACGTCGAGCGCCTGTACCTCCGGCAGCCAGGCGATTGGCTACGCCTGGGAGGCAATTCGCCACGGGTATCAGACCGTGATGGTCGCGGGGGGGGCGGAAGAGCTTTGTCCGTCTGAAGCGGCGGTGTTTGACACGCTGTTTGCCACCAGCCAGCGCAACGACGAACCCAAAACCACCCCCTCGCCGTTCGATACGCAGCGCGATGGTCTGGTGATTGGGGAAGGCGCAGGCACCCTGATTCTGGAGGAGCTTGAGCACGCCAGAGCGCGCGGGGCCACCATCTACGGTGAGATCGTGGGCTTTGCCACCAACTGTGACGCGGCCCATATCACCCAGCCGCAGCGTGACACCATGCAGATATGCATGGAGCAGTCGCTGGCGATGGCGGGGTTAAGCGCCCGGGATATGGGGTATATCTCCGCGCACGGTACCGCCACCGACCGCGGCGATATCGCCGAAAGCCAGGCCACGGCCGCCATCTACGGTGACAGCGTGCCGGTTTCCTCGCTGAAGAGCTATTTTGGCCACACGCTGGGGGCCTGCGGCGCCCTGGAAGCGTGGATGAGCCTGCAGATGATGCGCGAAGGCTGGTTTGCCCCGACGCTCAATTTAACGCAGCCGGATGAGCAATGCGGGGCTTTAGATTATATTATGGGAGAAGCCCGTCAGATTGACTGCGAGTATCTGCAGAGCAATAACTTCGCGTTTGGCGGCATCAATACCTCGATTATCATTAAACGCTGGGCGTAACTATGTACCGGTTTGTACTGGGAAAAATTTCCACCCTTTGCGCGGACCCGCTGGCGTCAACGCTTGCAGATAAGGCACCTCAGGGTGCACGACAGGCCTCCTGGCTGGCTGGCCGGACGCTGCTCGCCAGAACATTATCCCCTCACCCGCTCCCCGACATCATTTACGGCGAGCAGGGGAAGCCGGCTTTTGCGAAGGGGGACCCGCTGTGGTTCAACCTGAGCCATAGCGGTGATGATATCGCCCTGCTGATGAGCGATGAAGGCGAAGTGGGCTGCGATATCGAAGTGATTCGCCCCCGCAAGAACTGGCAGGCGCTGGCCAACGCCGTTTTCAGCCTGACAGAGCATGACGAGCTGGAGCGTGAAGCGCCCGAGGAACAGCTTTCTGCCTTCTGGCGTATCTGGACGCGCAAAGAAGCGATTGTGAAACAGCGCGGCGGCAGCGCCTGGCAGATTGTCAGCATCGACAGCACGGCGCAGTCGCACTCGGTCAGCCAGCTGCAGCTCGGTTCTCTGAGCCTTGCCGTCTGTACCTCGACCCCTTACACCCTGACCACCGAGTCGATTATTCACGTCGGGGCAGGAAAATCACCAGTACACCCAGCATAATCAACGCGACGCCCAGCAGCCCATGCCAGGAGAAGTGCTCCCCCCAGCCGGGCAGCAGGATTGCCGCGCCCCACACCAGGATATAGCTGAGGCTCAGCAAGGCATACGCTTTGCTGAGCGCCATGCGATGCAGCGCCAGATACCAGCAGCCCATGGAGGCAACGTATCCCGTTAACCCCAGCAGCAGCGCGCCCGTGCCGGACGAAACGTGCCACAGCGCGGAGATAAACGTCAGAAAATCGCTGACCGGCGGCAGAGCCTGCATGGCATCGCGCAGCAACAGCTGTGCGGCGCTGACTAACAGTACGCTGCATAACGCCCAGAACGCGCCTTTCACAGGCTTCCTCCCAGCACGATAATCCCCATGATAATGAACCCGACCCCCAGCCAGTGGTGCACAGCAACGTGCTCGCGCCAGAAGACCTTCGCCGCCAGCGTCACCCAGACAAAATTGAGGCTCAGCATAGGGTAAGCTACGCCGACTGGCAGGCGCTGCAGCACCACCAGCCAGACCAGCATTCCGCAGCCCAGCGCCAGCATCGCCAGGCCAAGCCACCGCATGATGTGCGCGCCACGCCGTCCGCCTTTCGCCGGACGGGTAGCCTGTTTCTGGCACAGCTGTCCCGCGCAGCTCAGCAGGCTTGCCAGTATGAGCCAGGTCCAGGTCATCACTTCGGCAGATACTCCAGCAGGGCCAGACGCCCCTGGATATAGAGATTGTCCGGCTGCGGTAAATTCGCCTCTGCAATATCGTCACGTTTAGACATCAGCATCACCAGCGACACGCTTCCCTGCTTACGATGCGTTGCCAGCCACTGCGCGAAGTCGTCTTCACTGACAAAGCGATCTTTCGCATCGGGATAATCCAGCCCGTAGCGCAGTTCGCCGCTCTGAGCAAACAGCGTAATGTCACTGCGCTTCAGCTCCCACGCCAGGCCCGCGGCCACGCCCACGTTATTGGTCAGCACAAAGCGGCTGCCCTGAAGCGGCTCGCGTACGGTGTCTACCAGCGACTGCGGCTGTTTGGAATCCACCACCAGGTTAGGGATGGCAAAACCAATCAGCAGCGCCAGCCCCGCAGGACACAGCGCCGCCAGCCACCAGCGCCGCTGGCTCTGCCGCAGCGTAAACCAGCCTACCGCGCCCCAGATGAGGAACGCCACCACCGCGCAGAAGACTTTATACAGTTCGACCGATGTCCAGACCGGATGCTTAGCCAGCCCCCACGGCGAGACCGCCAGCGCCGCCACCACGCCGATAGCGCCAAACGCCAGGTTAATGCCGCCGTTAATGCGCAACGCTCTGGCCCCTTTTTCCGCCGCGAGGCAGGCATAGCGCGCCATCAGGATAGCCAGCGGGGCAAAACAGGGCAGGATATAGGTCGGCAGCTTGCCTTTAGCGATGCTGAAAAACAGCAGCGGCATCACCACCCACCCCAGCAGGTAGAACCCGCCGCCCACGTTTTGTCTGTCATTCCAGCCAAGACGCAGCGCGCCTGGCAGCAGCGCCAGCCACGGCAGGCTGCCCGCGAGCAGGAACGGCAGGTAATACCAGAACGGAGCTTTATGCTGCGCGTCGCTCTGGGCAAAACGCTGAATATGCTCAACCCAGAAGAAGTAGCGCCAGAAATCAGGCTCGCGGTGCGCAATGGCCAGCCCCCACGGCAGAACAATCAGCACGCAGCTCAGGACCGCGAGCCAGCCAAAAATCAGCACCTCTTTCCAGCGCTTTTGGGCAATCACCCACGGCAGCACGCCGATCACCGGTACCGCCAGCGCCAGGAAGCCTTTGGTCATCACCCCCATCCCGCAGGCCAGCCCAAGCAGCACATAGCCGCCCGCTTTTCCGGCCACGGTGCGCGCCTGTGAGGCGAGCCAGAAGCTGCACATCGCCGCCACCAGCCACAGGGTGACGATGGGGTCCAGCACCGCATAGGTGCCTATACCATACACCAGGAACAGGGTCAGGAAGATCAGGCCGGAGAAAATGGCCGTACGCTTATCCCGCCAGAGACGCCAGGCCATCCAGATCACCAACAGCGCCGCGAGCCCGGTGGAGAAGATCGACCCGGCGCGTACGGCAAAGTTCGTGTGCCCGAACAGCCATTGTCCGATAGTGTTGATCCAGTAGCCGGCAATCGGCTTTTCAAAGTAGCGCAGCCCGAGGAAATGCGGGACAACCCAGTCACCCGATGCCAGCATTTCGCGGCTGATTTCCGCATAGCGCGTTTCATCAGGCTGCCACAGCAGGCGAATATCGACCGGAATGAAGTAATAAACGATAAACAGTGCGAAAAGCGCTACGCCATAACGGGCTGTTTTCATGGGACCGGACTCACGGTTTGTTGATAGCCAAGCCAGCCTTCCCGGCCAGCCAGTTCATTACGGACGACTTTACCCACGGGCAGGGTGCTGAGGTCGTCCGGCAGCAGCTCGCTCATCGGACAGAATTCAATGCCCTCCTGAGCGGCCATCGTCAGCAGCGCATCGAAATCATGCTGATACGCAATCCCTTCCACTTCGGCATGGATGGTATACACCGGCGTACCGGCGTCTCGATGGATGCGGTCCAGAATATAGCGATTAAATTCTTCCGCTTTGACCTCGCGCCCCACCACCTCATCCCACGTAGGAAGCGTGACCGGAATTTGCACCGTACCGTAGCGATTTTCGCCCAACAGCGGCAAAAACGGCCCGGTTCCACGACAGTCGCTATTGTAGCGAAACGCGAAATGCTCTTTGGCTTTGACCACCCGCTGGTCGGCACGCCATCCCGCCACGGCGGAACAGCGCACGGGCTGACCGATGATGGCCTCAAGCTCCAGCATTCCACGCTCGACCTCACGGGACAGGCGCGGGATATCCCAGACGCCCGCCCACGCCTGCCAGGCGTGATGATCCCAGGCATGCAGGCCGACCTCGTGTTGCTGCGCCGCCGCGCGGATAACCGCTTCATTACCCGCGCCGATGCGTCTGCCGGGCCAGGCGGTGCCGGCCAGCAAAATATCCCAGCCGTAGAGCGATGCCGCGCGCGAGCGCAGCATTTTGAACAGAAATGCCGGTTTAACCAGACGCCATAAATGGCGTCCCATGTTGTCAGGCCCCACGCTGAAGAAAATGCTGGCACGCACGCCGTGCCTGCTCAGCAGTTCCAGCAGTCTGGGCACGCCGTCACGCGTTCCCCTGAAGGTGTCGACATCAATGCGTAAACCGACTTTTTTCATGAGGCCTGTTCCGACAGCTCCACGGTGCGCAGGAAGAAGTCGAGCGTTTCATCAATGGTCTGCTCCATCTTCACCGTCGGCGTCCAGTTCAGGCAGCGCTTCGCGTTGCGGATGCTTGGCTTACGGTGCTCGACGTCCTGGTAGCCCTTACCGTAGTAGCTGCTGCTTTCCACTTCGCGGAAACCGGCAAACGGCGGGAAGCGATCGCGCAGTGGGTGGCGCTCAAAGCTGGCCAGCAGCATCTCTGCCAGCTCGCGAATGCTCGCCTCGTTTTCCGGGTTACCGATGTTAATGATCTCACCGTTGCAGCGGTTATCTTTGTTCTCAATGATGCGGAACAGGGCTTCGATACCGTCGCTGATGTCCGTAAAGCAGCGTTTCTGACTCCCACCTTCAATCAGCTTGATAGGCGAGCCTTCGACCAGGTTCAGGATCAGCTGAGTGATCGCGCGGGAGCTGCCGATTCGCGCCGCGTTCAGGTTATCCAGACGCGGGCCCATCCAGTTAAACGGACGGAACAGGGTAAAGCGCAGACCCTCTTTCTCGCCGTAGGCCCAAATTACGCGGTCCAGTAGCTGCTTGGAGACAGAGTAGATCCAGCGCTGCTTGTTGATTGGCCCGACCACCAGGCTGGAGGCATCCTCATCGAAGTTTTTGTCGGTACACATGCCGTACACTTCAGAGGTGGACGGGAAGATGATGCGCTTGTCGTATTTCACGCAGTCGCGGATGATCTTCAGGTTCTCTTCGAAGTCCAGCTCGAACACGCGCAGCGGGTTACGGGTGTACTCGATTGGCGTGGCGATAGCGACCAGCGGCAGCACCACGTCGCATTTTTTAATGTGATATTCGATCCACTCGGAGTGAATGCTGATATCCCCTTCCACAAAGTGGAAGCGCGGGTTGTTGAGGAAACGGCTGATGGCGTCAGAGCCGATATCCAGACCGTAAATCTCGTAGTTATCGTCTTTGAGCAGACGTTCGGTCAGGTGGTTCCCGATAAAGCCGTTCACGCCGAGGATCAGCACGCGCGTGCGGCGCTTGATGGCAACCACCGGCGCGCTGGTGATCAGCGCCCCGGCCACCAGACCCAGAGACTGCGCCAGCTGCGTGCCCTGAACGTACAGGCCGTTGTCGGTCTGCCCGGTGACGATCTCCAGCGCCTGCTCGCCGCAGCTCACAATCAGCGGGGAGACGGAGACGACGGTTCCTGGCTTAGCGGCCGGGATATCGTCACGCACGCGGGATTTCCAGACGATAAATTTGCTTACGCCCGCAAAGCTGTACGCGCCCGGCCACGGGTCGGTCACGGCGCGCACCAGGTTGTGCAGCTGGCGGGCGGGTTTATTCCAGTCCAGGCGACCATCTTCCGGCGCGCGGCGGCCAAAGCAGCTGGCCTTGCTTTCGTCCTGCTCGGTCTCGCTGAAGGTGCCGTTGAGGATGGCTGGCAGCGCGTCACGCAGCAGGCTTTGCGCCGCGGTGCAGAGTTTATGATGCAGCTCAAGCGCGGTTTCATCCGCGTCGATTGACACGCGCTGCTGGGCGACGATGGCCCCGGCATCCGCGCGGCGCACCATGCGGTGCAGCGTCACGCCCGTTTCCGTTTCGCCGTTGACCAGCACCCAGTTCAGCGGCGCGCGGCCACGGTAGGCGGGCAGCAGAGAGCCGTGAAGGTTAAAGGCCCCTTTGGCGGCTAAACCTAAGATCTCGTCGCAGATCAGGTTGCGATAGTAGAACGAGAAGATGACATCAGGTGCGAGCGCGCGGATGCGATCCACCCACAGCGGGTGGTTGACGTCGTCCGGGGCATAAACCGGAATACCGCGCTCGGCGGCGATACGCGCCACGGAGCCGAAGAAGTGATTCTCTCCCGCCGCGTCCGGATGGGTAAAGATTGCAGCAATGTCATAGCACGCTTCCAGCAGGGCCAGCGTGCCCGCGCACCCCATATCGTGATAGGCAAATACAACGGCTTTCATGGGTGGTTTTCCTCTTGAGATGCTTTGTGTTCCTGACGGACAACACGTTGAATAAAGTAGCGCGGACGTGCGCGAACATCGTTATAGATACGGCCTATGTATTCACCGAGCAGGCCCATTCCGACGAACTGGGCGCCGATGAACATAAACAGCACGGCAAAAAGCATGAAGACCCCTTCCGCCGCCCACTGCGGGCCAAAGACCAGCCTCAGCACCACCAGCAGGACGGACAGCGTAAAGCCGGCCAGGGCGATGATGCTGCCGAACACGCTCAGCAGGCGCAGCGGCGTGGTAGTCAGGCAGGTGACGAGGTCGTACATCAGATTGATGAGACGCATAAAGCTGTACTTCGATTCCCCGTGCTCGCGCTCGGCGTGCAGGACCGGAATTTCCGTTGCCTTGCGGGCAAAGGTGTTGGCGAGGATCGGAATAAAGGTGCTGCGCTCATGGCAGTGCAGCATGGCGTCGACAATATGGCGGCGGTAGGCGCGCAGCATGCAGCCGTAATCGCCCATTGCTTTACCGGTGGTGCGCTGAATAAGACGATTGATGGTGCGTGAGGCCAGCTTGCGGAACAGGCTGTCCTGACGGTTCTGACGCACCGTGCCGACCACGTCATAGCCTTCATCGGCTTTCGCCACCAGGCGCGGGATCTCCTCCGGCGGGTTTTGCAGATCCGCGTCCAGGGTGATAATCAGATCGCCCGTAACGTGGCTGAACCCGGCCATAATGGCGGAGTGCTGGCCATAGTTACGGTTGAGCAGCACGGCGACAATATGGCTGCCTTCGGCCTGGGCGGCTTCGGTCAGCATCAGCGCGGAATCATCGCTGCTGCCGTCGTCCACCAGCAGAATTTCATAGGCTTTGCCCATCGTGTCGCAGGCTGCCGTGGTGCGGCGGATCAGCTCGGGCAGGCTCTCCTGCTCGTTATAAACTGGGATGACCACAGAAACTTTTTGTACAGGCGGTGCGCTGAACATATCAATGTCCTGCAAGCTGATGGAGCGCGGTAATGACGCGGGTTGTGTCGTCATGAGTCATGTCCGGGAAAAGAGGGAGAGAACAAATACGCGCGCTGTTCCATTCCGAATTCGGAAGCGATACATCAGGAAAACGCTCGCGGTAGTATTTTTGGGTGTGCGCCGCGCGGAAATGAAGGCCGGTGCCGATGCCTTGCTCCTTCAGCGCCGCCATCAGGTTGTCGCGTGAGATCCCGCAGCGCGCTTCATCAACGCGAATAATAAACAGGTGCCAGGCGTGAACGTGTGGCCATGACGGAATGCTC
Organism: Enterobacter sp. 50588862; assembly: GCF_001462935.1. Taxonomy (NCBI): domain Bacteria; kingdom Pseudomonadati; phylum Pseudomonadota; class Gammaproteobacteria; order Enterobacterales; family Enterobacteriaceae; genus Enterobacter; species Enterobacter sp. 50588862. The sequence continues at coordinate 58,595 of NZ_LNHM01000005.1, read as the reverse complement.
AGCGGCTGGAACGGCGTATCGGCAAGCTCGCGCAGGTAGCGTTGCGCGATTGCCTCGCGGCGTAGGTTGGCCTCTTTCAGCTTGCCCAGCTGTACCAGCGCCAGCGCGGCATTGATATCTGCGAGGTTGTACTTAAAGCCCGGGGAGATCACTTCGGCCTGCGGCGCGCGGCCGTGCGTCTGGCGGTCATAGGCATCCACGCCCAGGCCGTGGAATTTCAGGCTGCGGATCCGCGCGGCAAGCCGGGCGTTATCCGTGACGACTAAACCACCTTCCGCGCAGGTCATGTTTTTGATGGCGTGGAAGGAAAAAATCGCCGTGCCTTTCCAGCCCACGTGACGGTTCTTGTAGTACGTTCCGGCGGCATGGGCCGCGTCTTCAATCACCGTAATACCGTGACGCTCACCGACGGCATGAATGGCGTCGATATCACACGGCGCGCCGGCGTAATGCACGGGAATAATCGCTTTGGTACGCGGGGTAATGGCGGCTTCAACCGCTTCCGGTGTCACCATCAATGTCTCGTTGTCCACATCGATCATGACCGGCGTAGCGCCCAGCAGCACGATCATATTCAGCGTGGAGACCCAGGTTTGGGAGGGGGTAATGACCTCATCGCCCGGACCAATATCCAGCGCCATCAGCGTAACGTGCATGCCCGCCGTCGCCGAGCAGACGGCAATCGCGTGCTGGTTCCCCGTCAGCTGACAAAATGCCGCTTCAAGTTCCTGATTTTTAGGCCCTGTGGTGATCCAGCCGGAGGTTAAAACCTCCTGCAACGCCGCTAATTCCTCACTACCCATCGACGGGCGGGAAAAAGGCAAAAAATCACTCATCATTAATTTCCTTGCAATAAGAATGGCACGCGCTTGATATTAACCAATTACTTTTTCGTTTATTTCAACGAACCATAAACTCATATCAAGGTATCGTTCATTTCTTAGGGAAAAATTAAGATGCGTAATTAAGATGTAACTAAATCAATATTAATTCATTTATAAACAATAGCTTATGTAATTATGAATTATTTATTTCGTGATCAAACTCAATTTTTACAAAATGTTATTTTAAACCAAACATCAACAAACAAAAAAAATCCCGGTTATTTCTGTAAAAGCAGAAATAACCGGGAACTTTTCTTTTTAGTTAATTGTCGCGCTTATTTTAAGTTATCGGGAAAGTTTTTCGGTAACTCGCTGGCCGCGCAGGCAATCACGCTTTCGTTGTTCGCACCGCAGTCGCGTACAAAGGTGATGGTGGCAAATTCGTCAATCACTTCTGTTGGATATGCAGGCCCCGCATCGCGATAGCTGTTCATCAGCGGAATATGGTCGTTCTGGAAGCAGACGGTTTTTTCCGGGTTGTTCATGACCCAACGCGGGAAGAAGATGGTGCCGTGGAACAGTTTGTCGCCCAGGTTCACAATCAGGCTAACGTCCGTACCGGTTGGCTCGGTCCAGGAGATTTTATAGATGCTCTCCCCTACCCGCACGATGTAAGCCTGCTGATCTTTAACCCAACGGTTCGCCACCAGACCGCTGTGAATACGGTAGTCGAGAGTAGTCTCGTTTTTGACGTAAATTTCGTAATTCCAGCCGTTGTCATAGGTATAAACCAGATGTTTGCCAACGAAGCCGCTTAAGTCGTGTTTATCGAATGTGTTCATAAGATGTCTCCTTCGTTTTGATGAGACGATCTTAAGCCTTCAAAAAATGAATGAATAACGCTATGTTTTAATCAAATCCATCCAAATTTTAGATAAATTATGCACAAGACGACGCTGGAACAGTGGGCCTTACTGGAAAAAGTGGTGGATGCGGGCAGCTTTGCCAAAGCTGCGGTAGAAACCCACCGCAGTCAGTCCTCGGTGAGCTATAACCTGTCGCTGCTGCAGGAGCGGCTGGGCGTGGCGCTGCTGGCGCCGGAGGGGCGCAGGGCGGTGTTGACCCCGGCCGGAGAACTGCTTCTCGGCCAGGTGAAACCGCTGCTGAAAGCGTTTTCGTATGTCGAGACGCGCGCGGCGACCCTTCGTAACGGGATGCGCACGCGGCTGGACCTGGTGGTGGACTCGATTTTCCCACGCCGCCGCCTGTTCGCCATTCTGCGTCAGTTCCAGCAGCAGTATCCGCAAACTCAGGTCCGCCTCACGGAGGTGCTGGAAAATACCCGCGCCGATGCCATGAACAACGAGGCCGATGTGATGGTTTTAACCCGCCGCCAGGACATTACCGGGCTCGGCGAATGGCTGATGAACATTGACTTTGTCGCCGTGGCGCATCACCGGCATCCCCTCTTTAGCCTCGACGCGCCGCTGAATGATGAGATGCTGCGCCCGTGGCCGCTAATCCAGATTGCGGACAGCCAGAACGCCGCGCGGGCTGCCGGCGAGTCGTGGACGTTCTCGACCATCGACGCTGCCATAGAGGCGGTCGTCTCGCAGGTCGGCTACGGCTGGCTGCCAGAGGAACGCATTCAGCCCCAGCTGGAGCAAGGCGTACTGAAACTCCTCCCGCTGAGCCACGGCGTTCGTCGGGCCACACCGCTGCATCTGATCGTGAAGCGCACCCTCGCCCCGCTGGATGAGCAGGTCGAAACCCTGCTGCGCCTTTTTAGCCAGGAGCCGTCATCATCACCTGCTACGCTTTAAGGTCCGAACGTTAAAACGATAAGGAGCTGATGATGAAAATCGACTTTGCGGGGAAAGTGGCCCTGGTCACCGCCTCAACCGGCGGGATCGGGTTTGCCATTGCCAGAGGCCTGGCAGAAAGCGGCGCGGAAGTGATCGTTAATGGCCGCAGCACCGACTCGGTGAACAAAGGTATTCAGCAGCTGCAGCAGGTTGTGCCTGGCGTGCAGGTGCGTGCCGCCATTGCCGATCTCAGCACCGCGGAAGGGGTTGAGTCGCTGCTGAAGGTCGCGAGCGACGTCGATATTCTGGTGAACAACGCCGGGATTTACGGCCCGCAGGATTTCTATGGCACCGACGATGAAACCTGGGAGCGCTACTGGCAGACCAACGTGATGTCCGGCGTGCGCCTCTCCCGCGCCCTGCTGCCGGGCATGGTGAAAAAAGGCTGGGGCCGCGTGGTATTTATCTCCTCCGAGTCAGCCTGCAATATCCCGGCAGACATGATCCACTACGGGGTGACCAAAACGGCACAGCTTTCGCTGGCGCGCGGGCTGGCGAAGTTCGTGGCGGGAAGCGGCGTGACGGTGAACAGCGTGCTGCCGGGCCCGACGATGTCCGACGGTTTCGCTGAAATGATGAAAGATGAAATCGAGAAAACCGGTAAATCGCTGGAGCAGCTGGCGAAAAAATTTGTCATGACCAACCGCCCCAGCTCGGTTATCCAGCGCGCCGCCACCGTTGAAGAGGTGGCTAATATGGTGATTTATGTCTGTTCGCCGCAGGCCTCCGCCACCTCGGGCGCGGCATTGCGCGTCGATGGTGGCGTGGTGGATGACATTATTTAATGTCGTCAGGCGGCGCTGCCCGCGACACGACGGGCGGTAATGTAACGATCCTGCCAGTAGTCATCAGTCAGGGTTGAGACCGTTACGCCCTGGCTGCTGGAGGCATGAATAAACTGGCTGTTACCGATATACACGCCAACGTGTCTGCGGTTCGGTCCCGTCTGGAAGAAGACCAAATCTCCCGCCTTCAGACGGTATTGCGCTACCTGTACACCGCGATGGATCTGCTCACTCGTCGTGCGCGGCAGATAAAGATGCGCCGCATCGCTGAACAGATGCTGCATAAGCGCGGAGCAATCCACTCCGCGGTGCGTGGTGCCGCCCCACTGATAGTGAGTCCCTTTCCATTTCTGGTATTGATCCAGTATCCGGGAGCGGAGTGGGCCTGTCTCCTGGTGAAGCAGGGCCGACTTCACCGGCGATTCCGCAAATGTGCTATCGGCGGAGATCATCGATGCGGGCAACTGAAAACTCAGTGCGGAAAACGAAGCAAAACTTAACGTGAGGATTGAAATAAGCGATCTGAATGTCATATCTAAACAGGAGCTAAGAGTGAATTTTTCCTTACCTGTGGAGGCCAACGTTCCCCCGAAATATCTTTCGATGTGGCGATAATATAGACTACTCACTTTTTCACCAATCATTATTGAGGCCAAAATTGGACTCACTTTCAGATCGCAAGATTGAGAAAAAAAAGGGTGGTGATGTAAGGACTGTTCAGATAAAGCAGGTAAACTGATCGACAGAATGTGTAATTCAGCTAAGACGTATTTATGACCAATATGATTGCCGACGAGACGGTGGCGAAATCCAGCGTGCTCTCTGTCTTTGACTTTGACGGGACGCTCACGCACCACGACAGCTTTATCCCTTTCCTGCGTTTTGCCTTTGGGAAACGCTACTTTGCGGGTCGTCTGGTGCGCATGGCGCTGCCCACGCTCCACTGCGTGCGCCGCAAGCTGACGCGTGATGAGCTGAAGGAAGTGCTGATTAAAACGTTCCTGACAGGCGTGGACGAACACTGGCTACGCCAGCAGGCGGAAGCCTTTTGCGAAAAATACTGGAACAAGCTGATGCGCCCCGAAGGGGTTCTGGCGGTGGCGGCTGAGGTGAATTCCGGCGCGGAAGTGACGATCTGCTCTGCGTCGCCGGCGCTGGTGCTCCAGCCGTGGGCGGACAGGCTCGGCATTAAGCTGATTGGCACGCAGCTGGAAGTGAAGGACGGCAAGCTGACGGGACGCATTACGGGCAATAACTGCCGCTGCGCCCAGAAAGTGGCGAGGCTGGAGAAGGTGTATGGCGATCTGAACGACTATCATCTGCGAGCCTGGGGCGACACCCGCGGCGACCACGAACTGCTGGCCGCGGCGCAGGATCCTCACTGGCGGCACTTCCATCACCCACGCAAGCGCCGGAATTCACCGATTAAGGGTTAGGTGCGGTCTGTTGCCCTCACCCCAGCCCTCTCCCACAGGGAGAGGGAGAAAAGCGGTGCATCAGGCCTCACGTTTCCCCGGGAACATCACGCTCGCAATAATCCCCAGCGCCAGCACACCCAATACCACAAACAGGCTGGCCGTCGCGCCAATGCTGTAACCGTGGTGCCAGAAGTGATCGGTCGCATTCAGACCCAGCTTGAACGCCACGAAGAACAGCAGCAGCACCACCGCTTTCTCCAGGTGCACCAGATACTGCTTGAGCGCTTCCAGCACAAAGTAGAGGGTACGCAGGCCGAGAATGGCGAACATCATGGCGCTGTAGATAATCAGCGGCTCGCGGCTTACCGCAATAATCGCCGGTACGGAGTCAAACGCGAACATCACGTCAGAGAGTTCTACCACCGCCACGCAGAGCAGCAGCGGCGTTGCATAGCGCTTCGCCTTCTTCACGCGGCCAACCGTTACGTCCTGGTTTTCCGGCTTTTCAAGCTCCGCATCCACCTCTTTCTGCGTCAGGATAAACGCGTTGCTGCTGATTTTGGGCCAGACGGGATAGAAGCGTTTCACCAGGCGATAGGCAAGGTGACCCGAGTAATCTTCCACTTCGTCACTCTCTTCATTGCGCTTGAGCATCATCACCGCCGTCCAGCCGACGACCAGCGCAAAAATAACCTCCACGTACGGCCCCAGGCTCAGCAGGCTGGTGCCGATCGCCACGAAAATACCGCGGAAGACAATCGCCCCAAGCACGCCCCAGTAGAGCACACGGTGACGGTACTTATCCGGCACGCCGAACCAGGCAAAGATCGCCATCATCACGAACAGGTTATCGATGGAGAGCACCTCTTCCAGCGCGTAACCGGTGAGGAACAGGCTCGCCATCTCGGCGCCGTGGTGGATGTACAGAAAACCGGCGAAGGCCATCGCCATCGAGAACCAGAAAACGGACCACATGGCCGCACTTTTCAGCGAAACAGGTTTATCGTGACGGTGCATGAAGAGGTCGATAAACATCGCCCCAACGGCCATCACCACAAAGACAACAACGGTTTCAGTAGGGAAACCGAGATGAGCAGAAGCCATGAATCTATCCTTAACCTTCATCTGCGCGCTGGCAGAGGCAACGTTTGCAACAAAAAAAAGAAAACGCCCGTATCACCGGGCAAGAGAATAATAATAACACTTCTTGACGCCAGCCCGGCAATGTAAATGTGATGTTAAAAGCGCCAGGATTCCCCTTACATCTTCCGGGAAGGCAACGTGTTCTTCCGGAGATTATTCTTTCATTATTATGAAAGTTTTATTATCTGAGCTGAACCTGACATACGGCAAGTAGTAAATAAGCCGTAAAATTCTCACACTGAATTGCTGATAAAACCCTGATAAAAACAACATAACTCATTGATTTTAAAACAACCAAAGACAAATCATGATGTTCTCACTTTATTTTTTTTAAACGCTTGTTAACCTGACCCAGAAAAATATTCAGACTTCTTGTGATGGAAGTTTTTCACATGGACTGGTAAGCGATGATGAATATCCACCTTAATGTTTCATATTAGCGGAATATCCACATCCCGTGACCACAACAACGCTTTCGAGTGACTAACCCGAAATAATACTGTTCTACCTTTTACACACTGAGGAATATTTTAAAAAATGAATAAATCCGTTATTACCATGGGATTTTTATTGGCTGCAATTGCCAGTCCTTCCAGCCATGCAGCGCCAGGTAAAGGCGCAGGGACCATTGAATTCACGGGTATGATTACCGCGAGCACCTGTGATGTCGATATTAACGGTCAGGGGGGGAACCCAACGATCGATATGGGTACCATCTCGTCTTCAGCATTTAAAGAAAAAGGTGACGTTGCGGGTATTCACCGTATCCAGATAGAACTGTCTAACTGCGATACCGCCGTCCTTAAATCAGCCGGAGCACGATTTGGCGGTGCCTATGATGCTAATGATAATAATCTGCTCGCGCTTAAAACCGATGGCGACGCTGCAACGGGTTTGGGTATTGAATTCCTGAATGAAGATGGAACATCGTTAAAACTGGGCGACAACCCGAATAAATTTGTTCCTATTACCGGTGATGGCACCACGGGGGCAGCCACCCTGCTGTATTCAGCCCGTTATAAAGCATCCCTGGATGCTGTGACCGCCGGTAAGGCAGATGCGGTTGCGGATTACACCATTATCTATAAATAAATCATTCAACTCAGTTCCGGGCAATGAATAACAGCCCGGAACGCAAGGACGTTTTATGTTAAGGAAACGCTATCTGACGCTGCTGGCTCTGCTCTTTGGCTCTTGTATGTCACACGCCAGTGTGACCTTATCCAATACGCGAGTGGTATATCATGCGGACAAGAAAGAGAGCAATATTACAGTCAGAAATAATACTGCCAGCCCGTTCCTGGTACAGAGCTGGGTACAGGGCAAAGATTCACAGGGCACCAAAGCCCCGTTTATTGTGACGCCACCGCTTTTTCGCATGGATGCAGGTAAGACCAACGCGCTACGTATTATCTATAACGGCGCGCCTTTACCGCAGGATCGCGAGTCGCTTTTCTGGATCAACGTAAAATCGATCCCCTCCTCTTCCAGAGAGGATATTAATAAACTGCAGATAGCGGTAAATACCCGGATCAAATTATTTTATCGTCCGTCAAATTTAATGGATGAACCCACGGATATTAGTAAGAATGTGCAATGGTCTGTTAAAAATAACGAACTCATTGTACGCAACAACTCGTCTTATTACATTTCCTTTGCGGAGGTGAAGATCAATAACAAAGCATGGTCAGAGATTGACATGCTCGCGCCTAAAAGCAGCACAACATTCACGCTCAGGAACACGCCTTTGAAAAACAATGCCACCGTGCAATGGAAATATATCAATGATTATGGCGGCAACAGCCAGTTAATCACACAAAAAATAGAATAACGATTTTAAAACAATAACCTCACAGGGGTATTTTTTCATGACTATATTTTGGGGCATTCGTCCAGCGCTTTGCTTTGCCTGGATATTACCCAGCGCATTATACGCCAGTGATTACTTCGACCCGGCCTTTCTGGAAACGGGTGGCGCGCCGCGTACCGCCGTCGATCTTTCTCTCTTTGAGAACAAAGAGAGCCAGACACCCGGCGTTTATCGTGTTGACCTGTTTATTAACAATAAAATGTTCGACACGCGCGATATCACGTTTCGACTCGAAGAGAACGCGCAGCATAAAAATATCCTCGCACCGTGCCTCAGCGAGGAGACGCTCCAGTCGTTTGGTGTTAAAACGGCGGCATTCCCGTTGCTCCGGGACGATACCCAGGGCTGCGCGAATCTGTCGGCGATCCCTCTCGCAAGCAGCGAATTTGACTTCAGCGAGCAGGCGTTAAGGCTCAGCATTCCCCAGGCGGCCCTGGACAGCCACGCTCACGGCTACATCGATCCTGCGCGTCGGGAACAGGGTATTCCGGGCCTGATGCTCAGCTACAACTACAGCGGCGCCACGTGGACCTCGCACAACGGGACGGGAACCGATAGCCAGTACCTCAGCCTGCGTCCGGGACTGAACGTTGGACCCTGGCGTTTACGCAATTTCTCGACCTGGAGTAACAGCCAGGGGCAAGCTGGGCGCTGGGAATCGGTATATACCTATCTGCAGCGTGATATCAGCGCCCTGAATAGCCAGCTGATTGTCGGGGATAACAGTTCTACCGCAGAAGTCTTTGATAGCACCCCGTTTCGCGGCGTTCAGCTTTACTCGGATGAACAGATGCTTCCGGGCAGCCTGCGAGGCTACGCGCCGGTGATCCGCGGTATTGCTCGTACTAATGCCCAGATCACTATTTTTCAGAACGGCTACAGCATTTATCAAAGCTATGTCCCGCCCGGCGAATTTGTCATCAACGATCTTTACCTCGGCAGCAGCGGCGAGCTGAAAGTTGTGGTGAAAGAGGCGGATGGCAGCGAACAAGTCTCTTTAGTGCCTTATGCGTCGTTAGCGGTTATGCAGCGGGAGGGGCAATACAAATATGAAGTCATTAGCGGCAGCTATCGTTCCAGCAGCAGCGATGCTGAGAATGCCCTGTTTTCACAAGGGAGCCTGATTTACGGTCTGCCGTGGGAAACCTCGATATACGGAGGCATGCAGGCTGCCAGTCAATATCAGTCCCTGCTTTTTGGCATGGGTAAAAACATGGGCGATTTTGGCGCACTGTCATTTGATATTACCCAGGCCTGGGCCACCACTAAACAGGCAGAGAAAAACCGGGGACAGTCGCTACGCCTGCGCTATAACAAAAATTTGCTGTCTACCGGCACTAACGTTGCGATTGCGGGCTATCGCTACTCGACGTCCGATTTCTACACGCTCGGTGAAACCCTGAGCAGCTATCACTCGCAACCCTCGCGCCTGGATCGACGCCGTAGCCGTACAGAACTGACGCTAAACCAAAACCTGGGAGAAAACCTCGGCTATCTCTCCGCCATGCTGGTCAGCGAGGACTACCACACGAGCCAAAAACGCACGACCTCCGCCACGCTGGGCTATGGCAACAGCTGGAACGGGATCAGCTATAGCCTGAATTACAACCACTATCTGAACGTGACAAAAGAGGATAACCAGCGTCTCTATAACCAGGACAATCTGTTCAGCCTGAGCGTGAGCGTCCCTCTGGACAAATGGCTCCGCTCCACACGTGCCGGTTACACCTTCTCTGCGGCGGAAAAACGCTCGCCAGGCCACAGTGTTTCCCTGAGCGGCAGCGCCCTTGAGGACAATAACCTGAACTGGAGCGTACAGCAGAATATCAACCCAGGGAGCCAGGCAAACAGCAGCGATGCCTCGCTAAGCTATAACGGACGCTATGCGCAGGTTGGCGCCGGGTATGGCTATAGTCGGGACGCGCAGCGGCTGAATTACAGCCTGCGCGGGGGCGTGCTGGTTCATCCTCATGGCGTCACGCTGGCGCAGTCGCTGGGTGAAACGGTCGCTCTGGTTGAAGCGCCGGATGCCGCAGGTGTCAGCGTCCGTAACCACACTGGCGTGCGCACCGACCCCTGGGGCTATGCGGTGGTGCCTTACCTGACACCTTATCAGGAGAGCAATATCCAGCTGCGTCCCGATACATTACCTGACGATGTCGAGCTGGAAAGTAACAGCCATAAAGTCGTTCCCACCCGGGGGGCTATCGTTCGGGCACGTTTCACCACGGCGGTGGGTAAACGCCTGATGATGACGCTGAAAGATGCGCAGGGCAAACCCGTTCCGTTCGGTGCCATTGTTTCTCAGAATACCACCACAAGCATTGTGGGTGATGAAGGCAGCGTATTCCTCACCGGGATGGCAGAAAAAGGGACGTTAGACGTGAGCTGGGGTAAGAAACCCGATCAGCGTTGCCAGGTTCACTATCAGCTTTCTGGCCAGGAACCCACGATTAGCGGAATTGTGCAGTTAACGCAGACCTGCAAATCATCCGTTAATAAATAAAGGAATTAAAAATGAAAAAATTAACGTTACTCGCATGCCTGGCAGCAGGGGGATTGATGGGCGCGCCAGCTTATGCTGATGTTGTAGGAAGCTGCTGGCCGACATCAACCGTATCTGGCCAGGCGCACAAGTTTGATATTATCGAAAACCTTACTGCTGACGACGTACCCGGCACAACCCAATCCACGTGGAATAATAAAGGTAATTTTAATGGTATCTGCCTCTGTCAGGACTCCAGCGTGCCAGAAAGTATCTTATTTCGATTTACCAGTGCGAAACTGGGTACAGGAGGCGGCAAACGTAACGCAGACTTTATCTATTATCCTCTGGATGCGGAAAAAGGTATTAATATCGGTATAAATGTCGTTCTTGGTGGCGAGGATGAATTGCGGTATATCCCGGTTGATTTGAGTAATACCGCCGGTGTTGATAATGGACGTCCTGCGACAAATAACTGTGATGATAAAAACGACCATACTCTGTTCGCAACCGGCTCCAGCGGGACTGTCTCTCTGGAATTAACTAAACCGCTTCCTTCAGGCCGCATTGATATTCCTATGCAGGAATTAGTGACCATTTTTGCTAAAAAACAGACGGGGAGTTATGACACCTCCAGACCTTTTGTCACACTTAATTTCCAACTGTCAATTGATATTCCACCACAATGCATGATTAATGACGGGCAAACCATCAAGGTTCCGTTTGGCAGTATTACCGCGAATGAATTTAAGCCCGAGGCCACCAGTAAGCAAAAAAACGTGGATATTCGTGTGACTTGCAAAAACCCTGAAGATGAAAGCAAGGTGAGTATTAAGTTCCGCGCGTCCGATTTTAATGGCTCTGGTTTTATCAAGACCCATAATGATGAAGGTGAGCGCAATGATTTAGGGATAAAACTTGAACACAACGGGAATAAAATTGATGGCAGCAGTTCGGCCGTACCAACGCAGGAGGGGAATGTCACTATTATAGCAACACCTGTCCAACAAGGAGAAAAGTCTCCACAACCGGGAAAATTTGAAGCCACATCCACGCTGGATTTCGAGTTTAAATAAAGAAAAAACTTAATACAGCGTAGAAACCTCTTATTTCCCGGCAGCACATAGCGCTATACAAATGAGTTGCCGGGTATGAAAAATGGATTTGTATAAGGATATATACTATGAAACTCAAAACGAAAACGCGTGTAGCGCTTTGCGTTGCAGCTTTATCAGGTACTGGCATCACGGCATCACAGGTTATCGCCAGCGATATCGAGCCTTATTCTGTCCCTGTATCTATTAAGGGTGAAAAACAAAAAGACTATTTCGGTATGACGATGACCACGATCGGTAAGTTTTCCGATAAGGACAATGGTTCGCATATCGCGGGTGAAGATATTGTCATTACGGCTCCCTGGGGGGATGGCGCAAAAGGGATCGCGTACGTCATTTTCGGGACTTCCGGTGGGAAACCCATGCAGCAAGTCAATAACGTAGGTGAATTCGATCCGCAAAACGCGCTTAAAATTATCCACAGCAATAAAGCGAATAAGCCTGGCTCAGTGACGACAAAATGGATGGGCGTCGCGGTACGTAAAATAGGTGATATTAACGGCGATGGATATGATGATTTAGTCATCGCCTCCCACTGGCATGATCAGGTCTATATTATCTGGGGCGGACCGCATCACCGTACCGGCGCGCGTCTTTCTAATCAGATTGACCTCAATGATATCGACAACGGCGACGCTCGCCTGGGTATTCGCATCCGTACGGTGAATTCTTCAGGCAATGCGAATACCGGCGGCTGGTTTGGCGCCGCGGTAGGCCCAATTAAGTATAAAAATTCTGCAGTGGCTAACAAGATGGTCGATCTTGCTATCGGCGATATCGAAGGCACGGGCGGACGCGGCGGCGCCGTCATTATCTACGGCGCTCAAAAGCCAGGCGATCAGTGGCAGAACATTGATATTAAGCGCAACAACCTGGGCGACTGGGAGATCCCTGCCGCGACCGGCGCCTATATTCGTCCGCAGATGACCGCCACCAACGGTCCGGATAAACCCCTTAACTACAACCTTGGGCAGCAGATCAGCGATGTCGGGGATATTAACGGCGACGGCTTCAGTGATTACCTGATCGTCGACCCGGAATCGGTCAATGAAGGCCGTAAATCAGAGAACAGCGGCACTGATGGACGCGGCACGGCCTATCTCGTCTACGGCAGCAGCTTCAACCAGGGGAATCTCGACATCGCCTCGCTAAACTCGACGCAGGCAACCCGCATTCACGGTATGGGGGCGGCTTTCCTGGGTGGTCAGTCCGGCGGAGGTGAAGGAAGTAACGATCATAGCGCCTATACGCAGGATAAGCCCAATAACGGCACCATTACGCCATTAGGTAACTTCCTGAATGCTCACGCTAACGCTTTTGCGATTAGCGCCCCTGCCGACATGGGTATTGATAAAAAACGTTCCGGGCTGGTCTGGATTATTAAAGGTAAGGCCGACGGCAGTAAGCTGCCATCGTCTCTGTTCCTCGATGCGGCGCACACCCGACTGAACTACAACAAAACATTTAGCGTACATGATGGCTATGCTATTTACGCCGACAGGCCTGGCAGCAAGCTGGCAGGGTTCGGGAACAGCATTCTCGGTAATGTGGACTTGAACGGCGACGGTAAAAAAGACCTGGTGATCGGCGATCCGAATGCGGTGAACGGCAGCGGCACGCAGGTGGGCGCCGTGTACGTCATCAACGGCGGTAAAAGCCTGGATGACTACGCTGACGATGAAGAAGGCATGATCAATATTAATACGCTGGTGAGAGAAGGCGTTGCGAAAGTCTACTGGGGTAAAAATCAGTATGAAAAATTCGGCGCCTCCATTGCGGCCGGGAGCTTCAATGGCTTCACTCAGGACAGTCTCGCCATTGGTTCTTACCGTGATAACACCTGGACGGGCAAGGTCACCTTCCGCATTGCGGATTACGCCATACCGGATTAATGCTTACATCATCTGAATGGGCATCACCGCCGGGGAGGAGACTCCCCGGCAATTTATTGCGCACCTTGCAGCGCCTGCGCGCACGCCCAGGCGCTCGACCACGCCCACTGGAAATTATATCCGCCGAGCCAGCCGGTTACGTCCATTACTTCGCCAATAAAGTAGAGCCCCGGCACGTTGCGCGCTTCCATCGTGCGTGAAGAAAGCTCATTCGTATCAACGCCGCCCAGCGTCACTTCCGCCGTGCGATACCCCTCGGTGCCGTTTGGCTGAACGCGCCAGTTCGTTAGCGTATCCACCAACGTCTCCTGCTCGCGGCTGTTAAGCTGCTTGAGCGACACATCCGGGATTTGCCCCAGCCCCTGCAAACACTCCACCAGACGCTTCGGCAGCTGCATCGCCAGGGTATTTTTCAGGCTCTGATTCGGGTGCGCGGTACGCTGTTCGTTGAGGAACGCGTTCAGATCGCTGTCCGGCAGCAGATTCACCGAGACAAATTCCCCCGGCTGCCAGTAGCTGGAGATTTGCAGGACCGCCGGGCCGGAGAGACCGCGGTGGGTAAAGAGCAGGTTTTCGCGGAATACCGTCCCGTCTTCGGCAGTAATAACGGAGGGAACAGAGACGCCGGACAGCGTCTGAAGCTGCTCCAGCAGCGGCTTATGCAGCGTGAACGGCACCAGCCCGGCGCGGGTTGGCAGCACCTTCAGGCCAAACTGCTCGGCAATCTTGTAGCCGAACGGTGACGCGCCCAGCCCCGGCATCGACAGACCGCCGCTGGCGATCACCAGATTATCGGCGCTGACGGTTTCACCGTTCAGCAGCAGCGTGTAGCCCTGCTCGTCGCGGGCCACCTCCAGCACTTCAGTGCGCAGGCGCATGACCACGCCGCCCTTCTCGCACTCGGCCACCAGCATATCGACAATCTGCTGCGCGGAGTCGTCGCAGAAGAGTTGCCCGAGCGTCTTTTCATGCCACGCGATGCCATGCTTACCCACCAAGTCGATAAAGTCCCACTGGGTGTAACGCGCCAGCGCAGATTTACAAAAATGGCGGTTCTGGCTCAAATAGGCCGCGGGTTCGACATAAAGATTGGTGAAGTTGCAGCGCCCGCCGCCTGACATCAGGATCTTGCGGCCAGGCTTTTTCCCGTTGTCCAGCAACAGCACGCGACGACCCGCCTGTCCGGCCATCGCCGCACAAAACATACCCGCCGCACCGGCGCCAATAACCACGGCATCAAACCTTTCCACGTCAAAACCCTCTTCGTTAACTGCCGCGGATTGTAAAGTTTCCTCTGTGGTCACACCAGCGTAAAAAGATATTACAAAGCCATTCCATTGAAATTTAACGATTATCCTTTCAGGCACTTTTCCCAAATCAGGTGGTATGTCAAAAAAAGTCTATATTTCACTTTGCCCGTTGCGCATTTGTCCTGGATAATGCGCCGCGTTCATGTCCTCAAAATGGCGTAACGTCCTATGCTACATTTGTTTGCCGGCCTGGATTTACATACCGGGCTTTTACTATTGCTTGCTCTGGTTTTTGTACTGTTTTACGAAGCGATCAACGGCTTCCACGACACTGCAAACGCAGTAGCAACGGTTATCTACACTCGCGCAATGCGATCGCAGCTTGCGGTTGTTATGGCGGCGGTATTTAACTTTTTTGGTGTCCTCCTGGGCGGACTGAGCGTTGCGTATGCGATTGTGCATATGCTGCCAACGGATCTGCTGCTTAACGTGAGTTCCGGTCATGGCCTCGCCATGGTGTTCTCAATGCTGCTTGCTGCCATTATCTGGAACCTCGGTACCTGGTATTTTGGCCTGCCTGCATCCAGCTCTCACACTCTCATCGGTGCGATTATCGGTATCGGGTTAACCAACGCCCTGATGACCGGGACATCGGTTGTTGATGCGCTGAATCTGCCTAAAGTACTGGGCATTTTCGCTTCTCTCATCGTCTCCCCTATCGTGGGTCTGGTGGTTGCGGGTGGATTGATTTTCATCCTGCGTCGCTACTGGAGCAACACGAAGAAACGTGCGCGTATCCACCTGACGCCAGCAGAGCGTGAGAAGAAAGACGGCAAGAAAAAGCCGCCATTCTGGACGCGTATCGCCCTGATCATTTCCGCTATCGGCGTGGCCTTCTCTCATGGCGCGAACGACGGGCAGAAAGGCATTGGTCTGGTGATGCTGGTTCTGATCGGTGTCGCACCGGCGGGCTTCGTGGTGAATATGAACGCCTCGGGTTACGAAATCACCCGTACCCGTGATGCGGTCAACAACGTTGAAACCTATTTCCAGCAGCACCCTGAGCTGTTGAAAAAAGCGACCGGCGTTGACCAGCTGATCCCTTCTCCGGAAGCCGGTGCCACCACCGCGCCTGGCGAATTCCATTGCCATCCGGCTAACGCGATTAACGCGCTGGAACGTGCCAAAGGTATGCTGGGCAACATCGAAAGCTACGATAAACTGGCCGTTGAACAGCGTGGTCAGCTGCGTCGTATCATGCTCTGTATCTCCGACGTGACCGATAAAGTTGCGAAGCTGCCAGAGGTGAATGGTGACGACAAGCGTCTGCTGAAGAAACTGAAAAGCGATATGCTCAATACCATTGAGTACGCGCCAATCTGGATCATCATGGCCGTCGCGCTGGCGCTGGGTATCGGTACGATGATTGGCTGGCGTCGTGTGGCGACCACCATCGGCGAGAAGATCGGTAAGAAAGGCATGACCTATGCGCAGGGTATGTCCGCGCAGATGACGGCGGCAGTGTCTATCGGTCTGGCGAGCTACACCGGTATGCCGGTATCCACCACCCACGTACTCTCCTCGTCCGTGGCAGGTACCATGATTGTTGACGGCGGCGGTCTGCAGCGCAAAACCGTGACCAACATTCTGATGGCCTGGGTGTTTACCCTTCCGGCTTCTATCCTGCTGTCAGGCGGGTTGTACTGGATTTCGCTGAAGCTGATTTGATTGGCTGAAGGCGACAAAAAGCGGGTCAGGAAACTGACCCGCTTTTTTTATGCTCAGTGCCAAATCATCAACGCAATCATACTGACCACGACCAGCCCACACAGGGCGCTGGTCAAAATGAACTGACGACGCAGACGCTCGCAGCGACGGATAAACTCTTCATCGTGATGATCGCGGTAGCGCTGGTAGTAGATATACCCCACCAGACGCATCTGCTTGCTGGGCTGTCCATGCGAGGTGAAGAACCCTCCACCGTCCACATACTGATACAGCAACGGATCGCAACCACGAAGTACCACTAACAGCGCACGTAACGATGAGAAGTAGCGCGCCATATTCACTATGCAAACTACGCATAACGCCCAAAACAATGCGACGGTGCTAATCATACATCCTCCCCGGCGTCCGCCCACGAAGCAAGGCTCCTGAGCTACCGCACCCCAATGCCCTGACAGACAGTTCAGTGAAAGAATGACTAAAAGTCGATCCGGTTCGCGTTTTAATATCCGAACGGCTCATTAAATAGTGTAGGAGATCCGTTAATTTTTTTGCCACAAGGTTAATCGTTATCAACACCAAAGCTTGAAAAATATGTTTAACTGGGCCGTAATGAAAGCATCAGACGACGGCTTTCCCATTTAGTCATCGATAACTTAAGGAAGGAGTAACACTATGGCTTACAAACACATTCTTATCGCGGTAGATCTCTCCCCGGAGAGCAAAGTGCTGGTTGATAAAGCGGTATCTATGGCACGTCCCTACAACGCGAAAGTCTCCCTGATTCACGTTGATGTGAATTACTCCGACCTCTACACCGGTCTGATCGACGTCAATCTGGGCGATATGCAGAAACGCATCTCTGAAGAAACGCATCACGCGCTGAGCGAGCTCTCCACCAACGCGGGCTATCCGATCACCGAAACCCTGAGCGGCAGCGGCGACCTGGGTCAGGTGCTGGTTGATGCGATTAAGAAATACGATATGGATCTGGTGGTATGCGGTCACCATCAGGACTTCTGGAGCAAGCTGATGTCTTCAGCACGCCAGCTGATTAACACCGTTCACGTGGACATGCTGATTGTTCCGCTGCGCGACGAAGAAGACGAGTAAGTGCAAAAAAAGCGGCACTGAATGTAGGCCGGGTAAGGCGAAGCCGCCACCCGGCTTTTTTTATTCTGGCGTACCCGAATAAATATCAAACCGATGCCCTTTCGTGGTCACCGCGTTGGTCGTAGCAACGTCCGCCAGCGGCGGCGCGTAATCCGGACGCTTCACCACCACCCGCTTCGTCGCGAGCTGACGAGCAGGCTGCAGCAGGCCATCTGCGTCTAAATCCGGCCCCACCAGCGACTGAAATACCCGCATCTCTTTCTTCACCAGCGCGCTTTTCTGCTTATGCGGGAACATCGGGTCGAGGTAGACCACCTGCGGACGCGGGGTGATGTCCGTCAGCGCCGTCAGGCTTGACGCGTGGATAAGCTGCAATCGCTCCTGCAGCCACGGGCCGATTTCCGGGTCCGCATAGCCTCGCGTCAGCCCGTCGTCGAGCAGCGCGGCGACAACCGGATTACGCTCCAGCATCCGCACATGACAGCCCACCGACGCCAGCACAAACGCATCGCGTCCCAGCCCCGCCGTGGCGTCCACCACGTCCGGCAGATAGCTCCCCTTAATGCCGACCGCTTTGGCCACCGCTTCGCCGCGACCGCCGCCGAACTTACGCCGGTGCGCCATCGCGCCGCCAACGAAGTCGACAAAAATCCCGCCGAGCTTCGGTTCATCGCGCTTGCGTAATTCGAGATGTGCTGACGTCATTACCAGCGCCATCAGGTTCTCTTCATCGTGCTCCAGCCCCCAGCGGGCCGCCAGAACAGATAAGGCGCCGTCTCCGGCGCCCGTTTCATCCACTAAGCAGATCTTCACGTAACAATCAGCCTTTGATCCCGTAATGCTCAAGCATCGCATCCAGCTGCGGCTCGCGGCCACGGAAGCGTTTGAATAGCACCATTGGCTCTTCAGAACCGCCGCGGGTCAGGATGTTGTCAAGGAACGACTGGCCGGTTTCGCGGTTGAAGATCCCCTCTTCCTCGAAGCGAGAGAAGGCATCCGCCGCCAGCACGTCGGCCCACAGGTAGCTGTAATAGCCCGCCGCGTAGCCGCCCGCGAAAATGTGGCTGAACGCGTGCGGGAAGCGGCCCCAGGTAGGCCCTGGAATAACGGCAACCTGCTTTTTAATCTCGGCCAGCGTTTCGAGGATTTTCGCCCCCTGCTCCGGGCTGAACTCGGCGTGCAGGCGGAAATCGAACAGGCCGAACTCCAGCTGACGCAGGATAAACATCGCCGCCTGGTAGTTTTTCGCCGCCAGCATTTTATCCAGCAGCTCTTTGGGCAGCGGTTCGCCGGTCTCATAGTGGCCGGAGATAAACGCCAGCGCGTCCGGCTCCCAGCACCAGTTTTCCATAAACTGGCTTGGCAGCTCGACCGCATCCCATGGCACCCCGCTGATACCGGCGACGCCGGCGGTTTCGATGCGGGTCAGCATGTGGTGCAGGCCGTGACCGAACTCGTGGAACAGGGTGATCACTTCGTCGTGGGTGAACAGCGCAGGTTTGCCGCTTACCGGACGGTTGAAGTTACAGGTCAGATAGGCGACCGGTTTTTGCAGGGAACCGTCTGCTTTACGCATCTGGCCCACGCAGTCGTCCATCCACGCCCCGCCGCGCTTGTTCTCACGCGCGTAGAGATCGAGGTAGAAGCTGCCGCGCAGCTCGTTTTTCTCGTCATACAGTTCGAAGAAGCGCACGTCCGGATGCCAGACGTCAATATCAGTACGCTCTTTAGCGGTAATGCCGTAAATGCGTTTCACCACTTCAAACAGGCCGTTGACGGCTTTGTTTTCCGGGAAGTACGGGCGCAGCTGCTCGTCGCTGATGCTGTAGAGGTGCTGCTTCTGTTTTTCGCTGTAGTACGCGATATCCCACGGCTGCAGCTCGTCCACGCCAAACTCCGCTTTCGCGAAGGCGCGCAGCTGGGCCAGCTCTTTCTCACCCTGAGGACGAGCGCGTTTGGCCAGATCGGTCAGGAAATCGAGCACCTGCTGCGGGTTCTCGGCCATTTTGGTGGCGAGGGATTTATCCGCGTAGCTGTCGAAGCCCAGCAGCTGAGCCAGCTCGTGACGCAGGGCGAGGATTTCCGCCATCACCGGGCTGTTATCCCATTTGCCCGCGTTCGGCCCCTGATCGGAGGCGCGGGTGCTGTAGGCGCGGTACATCTCTTCACGCAGGGCCTGGTTGTCGCAGTAGGTCATCACCGGCAGATAGCTCGGGATATCCAGCGTTAACAGGAAGCCTTCCTGCTCTTTCGCTTCGGCCTGGGCTTTCGCCGCCGCCAGGGCGCTTTCCGGCATACCCGCCAGCTCCGTTTCGTTGGTAATCAGCTTCGTCCAGCCCATGGTGGCGTCAAGGACGTTGTTGCTGTACTGGTTACCCAGTTCGGACAGGCGCGCAGCGATTTCACCGTAGCGAACCTGCTTCTCTTTTGGCAGACCGATACCGGACAGTTCGAAATCACGCAGGGCGTTATCAACCGATTTTTTCTGCGCCGTGTTCAGTTCGGCATAATGGTCGCCGTCGCGCAGGTCGCGGTAGGCTTTGTACAGCCCTTCGTGCTGACCGACCCAGGTGCTGTACTCAGAGAGCAGCGGCAGGGTTTGTTCGTAGGCTTCACGCAGCTCCGGGCTGTTTTTCACCGAGTTCAGGTGGCTCACCGGGGAGAAGATACGCCCCAGCACGTCGTCCACTTCGGCCAGCGGCTGACACAGATTCTCCCAGGTGTACGGCGCGCCCTGCGCAACCACGCTTTCTACCGCCGCGCGGCAGTTGTCCAGCGACTGGGTAACGGCTGGAACCACATGCTCAGGGAGGATTTTAGAAAACGGTGGCAACGAAAAAGGCGTCAGTAATGGATTGGTCATAAACGCTGTCCTGTTGAAATAGGTGAATGAAGCGCGCATCCGGCGCTGTGCATATTGTTTTCAGTAATGGGGTTAAGTGTAGAGGATTTCAATAGCTGCGCTTACCGGGCCTGCGGGTAATCTGTGCCGTTCTGCTGTAAACTGTGGCAAATCGTCAATTCAGCGGAATACCATTACCCATGCTCAGTTATCGCCACAGCTTCCACGCTGGCAACCATGCCGACGTCCTCAAACACACCGTTCAGAGCCTGATCATTGAATCGCTTAAAGAGAAAGAGAAGCCGTTTCTCTATCTGGACACCCATGCGGGCGCGGGCCGTTATCAGCTGAGCGGCGAGCATGCCGAGCGTACCGGCGAATACCTTGAGGGCATCGCCCGCATCTGGCAGCAGGACGACCTGCCCGCCGAGCTGGAGCCTTACATTGGCGTGGTGAATCACTTCAACCGCAACGGCCAGCTGCGCTACTACCCTGGTTCACCGCTGATTGCCCGCCAGCTGCTGCGCGAGCAGGACAGCCTCCAGCTGACCGAACTGCACCCGAGCGACTTCCCGCTGCTGCGTTCGGAATTTCAGAAAGATAACCGCGCCCGCGTCGACAAAGCCGACGGCTACCAGCAGCTGAAAGCCAAGCTGCCGCCGGTTTCCCGTCGCGGCCTGGTGCTGATCGACCCACCGTACGAAATCAAAACCGACTATCAGGCGGTAGTGACCGGCATCAACGAAGGCTACAAACGTTTTGCGACCGGAACCTATGCCCTGTGGTACCCGGTGGTGCTGCGCGCGCAAATCAAGCGCATGATCAAAGACCTTGAGGCGACCGGCATTCGTAAAATCCTGCAGATTGAGCTGGCGGTACGCCCGGACAGCGACCAGCGCGGCATGACCGCTTCCGGCATGATCGTCATTAACCCGCCGTGGAAGCTGGAAGCGCAGATGAACAACGTGCTGCCGTGGCTGCACAAAACGCTGGTGCCAGCCGGAACGGGCCACGCCACCGTCAGCTGGATCGTGCCGGAGTAATTGCAGCCATCGGTGGAAACTATTGATTTCAGGTATACAATCGCGGCAATTCACGATTAAGGACAAAAGCTATGACTAAGCATTATGACTACATCGCCATCGGCGGCGGCAGCGGCGGCATCGCCTCCATCAACCGCGCGGCCATGTACGGCCAGAAATGTGCGCTGATTGAAGCCAAAGCGCTGGGCGGCACCTGCGTGAACGTGGGTTGTGTACCGAAAAAGGTGATGTGGCACGCGGCGCAAATCCGTGAAGCGATCCATATGTACGGTCCGGACTACGGCTTTGACACCACCATCAACAATTTCGACTGGGACAAGCTGATCGCCAGCCGTACCGCCTACATCGACCGCATTCACACCTCGTACGACAACGTGCTGGGCAAAAATAACGTCGACGTGATTCACGGCTTCGCCCGCTTTGTGGACGCGAAAACGATCGAAGTGAACGGCGAGACGATCACCGCCGATCATATCCTGATCGCCACCGGCGGCCGCCCGAGCCACCCGAATATTCCGGGCGCGGAATACGGCATCGACTCTGACGGCTTCTTCGAGCTGCCTGCCTTGCCTGAGCGCGTTGCCGTGGTGGGCGCGGGCTACATCGCGGTTGAGCTGGCTGGCGTGATTAACGGCCTGGGTGCAGAAGCGCACCTGTTCGTGCGTAAACACGCACCGCTGCGCAGCTTTGACCCGCTGATCGTCGATACGCTGGTTGAAGTGATGAACACCGAAGGCCCAACCCTGCACACCAACGCCGTGCCTAAAGCGGTCGTTAAAAACGCGGACGGCAGCCTGACCCTTGAGCTGGAAGATGGCCGCAGCCAGACCGTTGATTGCCTGATCTGGGCGATTGGCCGTGAACCGGCGAACGACAGCTTTAACCTGGCGGTGACCGGCGTGAAAACCGACGAAAAAGGCTACATCGTCGTCGATAAGTTCCAGAACACCAGCGTACCGGGCATTTACGCCGTCGGTGATAACACTGGTGCGGTTGAACTGACGCCGGTGGCCGTTGCGGCGGGCCGTCGTCTCTCCGAGCGTCTGTTCAACAACAAGCCGGACGAGCATCTGGACTACAGCAATATCCCGACCGTGGTCTTTAGCCACCCGCCAATCGGCACCGTCGGCTTAACCGAGCCGCAGGCGCGCGAGCAGTACGGCGACGACCAGGTGAAAGTGTATAAATCCGCGTTCACCGCGATGTATACCGCCGTCACCTCTCACCGTCAGCCGTGCCGCATGAAGCTGGTCTGCGTGGGTCCGGAAGAGAAGATTGTCGGTATCCACGGCATCGGCTTCGGCATGGATGAGATCCTGCAGGGCTTTGCGGTGGCGCTGAAGATGGGTGCGACCAAGAAAGACTTCGACAACACCGTGGCGATCCACCCTACGGCGGCGGAAGAGTTTGTCACCATGCGATAATGCAGAAGCCCCTCTCCGGAGGGGCTTTTTTTATTCACATACATAAATCGTTGCAAAACGAATGCTCCGAAAAGAGTGATCTACCGCACATATCCCTCCACATCTACCGAAGCGAATGTCTACGCTTATAGGACGCCCGGAGAAACCTGTCTTCAGAACACACAACCGGAGGTCCCTATCACCATGTTCAACCAGAAACTACAGGCTACCGAGAACATCGAATTCGAGATTGCAGAAGAGCTGCGCTACGAGACCGATCCCTGCGAGTTAAAACTGGATGAGATGATTGAGGCGGAGCCGGAACCCGAAATGATCGAGGGGCTACCCGCCTCCGATGCCCTGACGCCCGCCGATCGCTACCTCGAACTGTTCGAGCACGTACAGTCGACGCGGCTGTTTGCGGACAGCAAAACCTTCCCCGACTGCGCGCCGAAGATGGATCCGCTGGATATTCTGATCCGCTACCGCAAAGTCAGACGCCACCGGGATTTCGACCTGCGCCAGTTCGTTGAGAACCACTTCTGGCTGCCTGAAACCTACAGCACGGAATATGTCTCTGACCCCGGCCTGTCGCTGAAAGAGCACATTGATAGCCTGTGGCCCGTCCTGACGCGCGAACCGCAGGACCATATTCCCTGGTCGTCCCTGCTGGCGCTGCCGCAGGCCTATATCGTGCCCGGCGGGCGATTCAGCGAGACCTACTACTGGGATTCTTACTTCTCCATGCTGGGGCTGGCGGAAAGTGGCCGTAACGATCTGCTGAAGTGCATGGCGGATAACTTCGCGTGGCTGATCGAACGCTACGGCCATATCCCTAACGGCAACCGCACCTATTATCTCAGCCGCTCGCAGCCGCCGGTCTTTGCCCTGATGGTGGAGCTGTTTGAAGAGGACGGCGTGCGCGGCGCGAAGCGCTACCTCGACCACCTCAAAATGGAGCATGCCTTCTGGATGGACGGCGCGGAGTCGCTACTGCTTAATCAGGCCTACCGCAGCGCGGTGCGCATGCCGGACGGCTCGCTGCTGAACCGCTACTGGGACGACCGTGACACCCCGCGCGACGAATCGTGGATTGAAGACGTAGAAACCGCCCGCCACTCGGGCCGTCCGCCGAATGAGGTCTATCGCGATCTTCGTGCGGGAGCAGCGTCTGGCTGGGACTACTCCTCCCGCTGGCTGCGCGATCCGGCGCGGCTCGCCAGCATTCGCACGACGCAATTTATCCCCATCGATTTGAACGCCTTCCTGTTTAAGCTGGAGAGCGCGATTGCCAATATCTCGGCGTCGAAAGGGGATAAAGAGACGGCCGAGCTGTTCCGCCAGAAGGCCACCGATCGCCGCGCGGCGGTGAACCGCTATCTGTGGGACGAGGAGAGTGGCTGTTACCGCGATTACGACTGGCGACGCGAGCAGATGGCGCTGTTTTCTGCCGCCAGCATTGTGCCGCTGTATGTTGGAATGGCGACGCACGAGCAGGCAGAACGTTTATCTGACGCGGTAAAAGCGCGTCTGCTGACGCCGGGTGGAATTCTGGCAACCGAGTACGAAACCGGCGAGCAGTGGGATAAACCCAACGGCTGGGCGCCGCTGCAGTGGATGGCGATTCAGGGGTTCAAGCAGTACGGTAACGACTCGCTGGGGGATGAAATCGCCTGGAGCTGGCTGCATACGGTGAACCACTTCTACAAGACGCACCACAAGCTGATTGAGAAGTACCACATCGCCAGCAGTACGCCGCGCGAAGGGGGCGGCGGGGAGTATCCGCTACAGGATGGCTTCGGCTGGACGAACGGCGTGGTGCGACGGTTGATTGGGTTGTATGGGGAGCCTTGAGAGGGGTGCGATCTGGCCCCTCTCCCCTCTGGGGAGAGGGGAAAACGTTAACGAATCACCTCATAAATGGCGGTCTGAATAGACTGCCATTTTTTCGTGGTGGCATCCGGCTGTGACTGCGCCCGTCGCGTTGCCATCTCAAGATCGTGCTTCTGGCGCTTCACCACGGCCGGCACGGTACAGAAGGCTTTCAGATACTCTTTACGTATTGACGTCAGGGACTCGCCGCTTGACATGGCGTGGCTGAGCGTATTGATGAAACGACGACACGGCTTCTCTTCTGCCATGTTCTGCCGATAGCGCAGCATAAGCTCCAGAACGTCGTCATAGCCTGCCGACATCGCCTCTTCGGTCCATGACAGCTTCCAGTCCATCCCACCCTGCAAAAAGAGCAGCGCCACGCGGGTATCGTTGCGGTTAATCGCCGAACGGAAATTACTCTCGTCCCAGGTCACTCCCATGCGCGTCAGCGTCTCGCGCGAGGAAGGGGTTTCGCGCATCTCCTGCGGCGGAGCCGCCGCTTGCGCCGTATTTTCGGCCGCAGGCTGCGGTTTGCTGCTGGTCACCAGCCAGAAGCCGCCTACCACGATGGCAATCACCATCACGCCGACCGCTCCCCATAGCGCACCGGAGATAAGCTGCTCACGCTGTTCGGGCGTGCGCGGAGCGCGTTGGGTCGGCTTTTCAATCGTGTCGCGGACTTCAAACAGATCCCCACCGGTAACCCGATCCATTTTTTGCGCCTTTTCCCAGAACGCGTGCAGCTCGCTGGCATCCACCGCCATGAATCCGGCCGGGTTGACGCGCGTTCTCCCCTCCTCAAACGCGCGTTGAACCGGACGGGAGATCTGCATGTAGTAGTTATCCAGCAGCTGAATTTGCGCCGAACTTAACGTTTTCTGCACCGTAATGCTGTTGCGGATTTGCCGGATGTCGTCGAGGAAGGTTTGCAGCGTTTTGCGCGGCTCCACCATGAGCGTCAGCATGGACGGGTCGTTAAACAGCGAGGCGTAATAGCGGCTGAACTCTTTTTTATCCACCAGCATTTGCGCCAGTTCACTGAACATCATGCCGCTCAGGACATCGTTGATTTCGCCATGCTTCAGCCAGCGCCGTACGCGGTCAGCGTTAAATAAGGTTTTAAGATGATTATTGAGCCGCACCTGATCGGGCCAGGCCTGCTGAATGAGGCCTTTAATCATTAACTCAATTGCGCGTACCTGCTTGTGCGCCTGCTGTTGCTGGAGTTCACTTCCCGGGGCCAGCTCGGTGCTGTAGGTCAGAAGCGGCTGCTGCAGACGAAGATGTTCCAGCGTAGTCACAAACCGCATCGCCGCAATAAGCTGGTTTTCACTGACATCCTGCCCGCTTTCGTACTGCGGGACGCGCTGCTGCAGCAGGCGCAGCTGCAGCGTAAATTCCGACATCTCGGCATCATTCAGGTTAAGCTTCTTCGCAACCGTAGCCCATCCCCCAAGGCCTAAACGCGCGCTGTCCAGCTGTTCCAGAAACCAGCGTGGATCTTTTCCCTCAGAAACATGTACATTCAGAAGAAGCAAGATTTCCACCGACGCCTGGCGAATGACCGCCAGACAGTGTTCAAACTGTTCGCGGATATGATGTGATGTGCTGAGAGTCATTGTTTTCCTTAAGCGACAGCGAAGACATCCGGAATGGGCACTAACGGCCGTTTTTCTTTTTATTTATACGCGCTTAACCATACCTGACTTTCTGTTGAAATAAAGTGACAACCCTAAAATCATTTAAAATGCTTCAGGAGAATCTTAATGCCAGTTTTAATGACCTCACGCCTGAACTGCTCGCCCCTGCAGGAACAAGACTGGCCCTTTTTTCTGGCGTTGCAGCAACACCCCGAAGTCATGCGCTTTGTGGCGGAGAACCGCCCCGTCGCAGCGATCCGGGAGGCGTTTGATTCGCGCCTAACGCCCTGGACGCCAGGCAGCGCGCACTGGCTGTGCCTCGTCGTACGTGATGCCCTCTCACAGGCCCCGCTGGGCGTTACCGGGTATATTCATCGGGAAGAAGATTGCGCCGAAGTGGGCTTTCTTTTTGCCCCCGAGGCGCAGGGCAAAGGTTACGGCTTCGAATCCCTGCAGGCGCTTTGCGATTACGCCTTTCATCAGGGCGGTATTCGTCGGCTCACCGCCACCGTCACCGCGGGAAACGTCGCCTCCAGGCGCCTGCTGGAAAAAGCTCGCTTCCAGCTGGAAGGCGAGCTACGTGAAAGCTATTACCTTTCCGGTCGCTGGCAAAATGACTGGTTATTTGGGTTATTACGGCAGGAATACCTGAACAATAATTCCTGATCAACAGCCATTTGGCGGATATTGCTCGTACCGCGATTCCTCTACAGTATCGCCATTAAGAGGAAACGAATATGAACGGTCATGCGCTAAATATATCTTCTGCCGCCATAGAATTAATAAAGAAACATCAAGGGCTTTCACTGGAGAAATATCGTGATGAAAAGGGTGTATGGGTTATCGGCTATGGGCATGTGATCCGCGAACGGGAAAATTTTCACGGCCTTATCACGCCTCTTCAGGCGGAATATTTACTCCATGAAGATATTCAGCTTTGTGAAACGCTGCTGCGGGAAAAGTGTATACATCCATTAACCCAGCAGCAGCATGACGCGCTGGTACTGATGATACTGAGTTTCGGCGTGACGTCTTCACTCCCGAAAGCGCTGCTTCAGGCCGTCGCCCGGGTGTAGTACATGGCTGCCTGGGTTCGGTTTTTTACCTCCAGCCGGCGAAAAAGCGCTTCCAGATGCGCTTTTACCGTGGCCGCACTAATGTTGAGATTGCGACCAATCTCTTTGTTTGATTCGCCCGCCGCCAGCAGCTTCAGCACCTCACGCTGACGCTCGCTTAAGAAAAGTAACGCCTGCGCTGACGATTGCTGGCTGACCCACTCAGCGGGAAAGCAGACCATCCCTCTGGACACGGAATCCAGCACGGCGGCAAACCGCTCAGGGTTAGCGTTACGGGGGATAATAGCCATCACGTTTCGCTGCATGAGTTGTTCAACCCATCGGGTCTCTTTTTTTGCCAGAACCATCATCACCCGTACCGACGGGAAGCGATGCATGATTTCATCCAGGAAAGAACTCCCCTCATCCTGAATTAAATTGCCGTCAATCATGACGATAGCAGACGGTGACGCGGATATTTGCGTCCATAAATCATCTGCCTGACAAGCCCCCGTTATATTTATTTCAGGAATTAATTTCTGCAAACCGTGTATCGCTCCATGAATAAATATCGACTGCCTGTCAAACATGATTACTCGCATCGTATTTCTCCCTCTGAGAATAGCGAAGGGGGATTCTACATAGACGCTATTTAAGAAAAAACTCAATGAATGGAGAGGTTACAAATCCACCAGTGGTTTTTATATTTATCCGCATTTTGACACATCCATATTAAGGATTTCCTTAAGGGGTTCCCTCCCCTTAACATCAGACATCACAGGAACATACCGCCTGACACTTCAATACGTTGCGCGTTCATCCAGCCAAGCTTATCGCTAAGCAGCGCCGCAATGGCATCCCCGATATCGTCCGGCAAACCTACCCGCCCCAGCGCCGTCTGCGACGCCAGCATCTGGTTAAGCTGCGCGTTGTCGCGCACGCGCCCACCGCCAAAGTCGGTTTCGATCGCGCCTGGTGCGATAATATTGACTGAGATACCGCGCGCTCCAAGCTCCTTCGCCTGATAGCGGGTGAGCACTTCCATCGCCCCTTTCATGGCCGCGTAGGTTCCTGAGCCTGGCTGGGTGAAGCGGGCCAGTCCGCTGGAGACATTGAGGATCCGCCCCCCGTCATTAAGCAGAGGCAGCAGGCGCTGCGTCAGGAAGAAAGGCCCTTTGAAGTGAATGTTCAGCGCCTCATCAAACTGGGCTTCCGTCGTTTCGGTATAGGGTGCGTATAAACCCGTTCCGGCATTGTTTAATAAATAATCAAATGTTTCGCGCTGCCAGACGCTCTTCAGGATCTCCTGAAGCTGTTGAGCAAAATTTTCGAAACTGGCGATATCCCCGACATTGAGCTTTAATGCCGCCGCCTTGACGCCTTTTTCCTGAATTTCGCGCACAACTTCCAGCGCTTCCTGCTGGCTACGATTGTAGGTCAGGATAATTCCTGTGCCGTCAGCAGCCAGCTTTAACGCAGCGTTTTTACCTAAGCCGCGGCTACCACCCGTCACTAATGCGATACGTTCAGTCATCATAAACCTCGTTTTGGCTGTTATGGAGATTGAGAAAGAGCTTATTAGGTGATAGAAGATCAATAAAGATGGGTAATAACGCTTCACTGTTTCATTGCAAACAACAATGAGCTTCATCTATGGATAAAATTCACGCAATGCAGCTGTTTGTTCGCGTCGCGGAACTGGAGAGTTTTTCCCGCGCGGCAGAGACATTAACGCTGCCGAAAGGCAGCGTTTCCCGGCAAATTCAGGCACTGGAAAACCGGCTTGGCACCCAGCTACTGCACCGCACCACCCGCCGCGTCAGCCTGACGCAGGACGGCATGGTCTATTACGAACGGGCAAAAGATCTGCTGGCGAACCTGGATGAGCTGGACGGTATGTTTCAGCACGATCCCTCCAGCATCAGCGGAAGGCTGCGCGTGGATATGCCCGTTGGCGTTGCTCGAAATGTCGTCATCCCCAAACTGCCTGCGTTTTTACAGCAGTATCCGGGTATCGAACTGGAGCTCAGCAGCAGCGATCGTCTGGTGGATGTGGTCCGGGAAGGGTTTGATTGCGTCGTCCGCGTGGGTTCCCTGAAGGACTCAGGGCTGATAGCCCGTCCGCTGGGCAAGCTGTCGGTGATCAACTGCGCCAGCCCGGATTATCTGGCGCGTTTTGGCTACCCTGACACGCTGGACGATTTGGGCTCGCACGCCGTGATTCATTATGCCGCGATGCTGGGAAGCCGCCCTCAGGGCTTTGAATTTTATAACGGTAGCACGACGCAGTGGATAAAAACGGGCGGGGTGCTAACCGTCAACAGCACGGAAACTTACCAGGCCGCCTGCCTTGCCGGGCTGGGGATCATTCAGGCCCCGCGCGTTGGGGTGCGCGACCTGCTGCGCGCAAAGAAACTGATTGAGATCCTCCCGCAGTATCGCGCGGAACCGATGCCTGTCTCCCTGATTTACCCCCACCGGCGCAACCTCTCTCGCCGGGTTCATTTGTTTATGGAGTGGCTAACCGAACTCACAAAAGCTTACGTGGACTAGTCGCAAGCTATAATTCAGTAACATCCAGCCAAACGAAAAAGGAAAAGACGCGTGACGCCGGAAAATAACCCGCAACGACCCACCCAACATTTAGATTATGAACCCATCAAGAAGATGGAAACCGAGCCGGAAGAGGCTAAAGCCCCTGGTACCGCCAGCAAGGCGCTGGGCACCGTTACCAGCCTGGCGGAGAGAATTCAGCAGTTTCCCATGGTTGCGCATCTAATACGTGCGACCGAGCGCTTCAATGACCGCATGGGGAACCAGTTCGGTGCCGCGATCACCTATTTTTCGTTCCTGTCGATGATCCCCATCCTGATGGTGTCGTTTGCAGCAGCCGGTTTTGTGCTCGCGTCGCACCCAACGCTGCTGCAGGATATCTTCAACAAGATCCTGAATAACGTCAGTGACCCAACCCTCGCCACCACGCTGAAAAGCACGATTAACACTGCCGTTCAGCAGCGCACCACCGTCGGGATCGTCGGTTTGCTCATCGCCCTTTACTCCGGCGTTAACTGGATGGGCAACCTCCGCGAAGCTATTCGCGCCCAGTCGCGCGAGGTGTGGGAGCGTAAACCGCAGGATCAGGAGAAAATTTGGGTTAAATATTTCCGCGACTTTATTTCGCTGATTGGCCTGCTTATCGCGCTCGTCGTCACGCTCTCCATTACCTCCGTGGCGGGCTCCGCGCAGCAGATGATTATTTCTGCGCTCTATCTTGATTACATCGAATGGCTGAAGCCCGCCTGGCGCAGCATCGGGCTGGCGATTTCCATCTTCGCCAACTACCTGCTGTTCTTCTGGATTTTCTGGCGCTTGCCTCGGCATCGTCCGCGTAAGAAGGCGCTGCTCCGCGGCACATTGATTGCGGCGATCGGCTTTGAAGTGATTAAGATCGTGATGACTTACACCCTGCCGTCGCTGGTGAAATC
Organism: Enterobacter sp. 50588862; assembly: GCF_001462935.1. Taxonomy (NCBI): domain Bacteria; kingdom Pseudomonadati; phylum Pseudomonadota; class Gammaproteobacteria; order Enterobacterales; family Enterobacteriaceae; genus Enterobacter; species Enterobacter sp. 50588862. The sequence continues at coordinate 27,767 of NZ_LNHM01000005.1, read as the reverse complement.
CCCATCCGGCGCGGCATTTGGCTCGGTGCTCGGGCTGATGGCGTTCTTTTACTTCTTCGCGCGTTTAACCCTGTTCTGCGCGGCGTGGATTGCCACCGCCGAGTACAAAGGCGACACGCGAATGCCAGGAAAAACACATCGTTAATTCCGCTCTCGGGCTGATATTTCAGCCCGACTCATCATTTCAGCATATAAATCCAGTCCGTAACTTTTATTTAACCGAAAACCAGTTTTATCCACCAATATTTAAAAAACGTGAAGCATTTCATGGAAGCATTTTGGCTGGCCTGAACATTATCCGCTTTTTGTTGATTTTATAATCAGGAAGCGACTTTGTTACAGATTGAAATGTCGCTTTTGCTGTGCGTAATATGGCCTTTCGTTCGACAAAAAATAAGAAAATATTATGCAATCAACAGCCACAACACTCGACTCTGGTGCGGAAAACGTCCCGGTAAACTCGCGCAATAAAGTTGTCGTCGCATCGCTGATTGGCACCGCCATTGAGTTCTTCGACTTTTACATTTACGCCACCGCAGCGGTCATCGTTTTCCCGCATATTTTCTTCCCGCAGGGAGACCCGACGGCGGCGACGCTACAGTCTCTGGCGACCTTTGCTATCGCGTTTGTGGCGCGTCCGATTGGCTCCGCGCTGTTTGGACACTTCGGCGATCGTATTGGGCGCAAGGTCACCCTGGTGGCCTCGCTGCTGACGATGGGCATCTCCACCGTGGCGATCGGCCTGCTGCCGACCTACGAAACCATCGGCATTCTGGCGCCGGTCCTGCTGGCGCTGGCGCGTTTTGGTCAGGGTCTGGGGCTGGGCGGTGAATGGGGTGGCGCGGCGCTGCTGGCGACCGAGAACGCCCCGCCGCGTAAACGCGCGCTGTACGGTTCATTCCCGCAGCTTGGCGCGCCGATTGGCTTCTTCTTTGCCAACGGGACCTTCCTGCTGCTCTCCTGGCTGCTGACGGACGAACAGTTCATGAGCTGGGGCTGGCGTATTCCGTTTGTCTTCTCGGCCGTGCTGGTGCTGATTGGCCTGTATGTGCGTGTTTCCCTGCATGAGACGCCGGTGTTCGCAAAAGTAGCCGCGGCGAAAAAACAGGTAAAAGTGCCGCTGGGCACCCTGCTGACAAAACACGTGCGCGTGACCGTGCTGGGCACGTTTATCATGCTGGCGACCTACACGCTGTTCTACATCATGACGGTGTATTCCATGACCTACAGTACCGCTGCCGCACCGGTTGGGCTGGGCCTGCCGCGTAACGAAGTGCTGTGGATGCTGATGATGGCGGTGATTGGGTTTGGCGTGATGGTACCGATTGCCGGCCTGCTGGCGGATAAGTTTGGTCGTCGTGCGAGCATGATTACGATCACCACGCTGATCATTCTGTTTGCTCTGTTCGTCTTCCCGCCGCTGCTGAGTTCAGGTAGCCCGGCGCTGGTGATGGCGTACCTGCTGGTTGGCCTGAGCCTGATGGGGCTGACCTTCGGCCCGATGGGCGCGCTGCTGCCGGAGCTGTTCCCGACGGAAGTGCGTTATACCGGCGCGTCGTTCTCCTATAACGTCTCGTCTATTCTGGGCGCGTCCGTGGCACCGTATATCGCCACCTGGCTGCAGGCAAATTATGGTCTGTTCTACGTGGGCGTTTATCTGGCGGCCATGGCGGCGCTGACGTTGATTGCGCTGCTGCTGACGCATGAGACTAAGCATCAGGCGCTGTAATTCATTGCGGCCTGATGCCCTCACCCCGGCCCTCTCCCACAGGGAGAGGGAGAAAGGCGTTACTTCTTCATCTGCGACAAAATCGTCCGGCATTGATTCGCCTCGCCTTCTGACGGCGAAATCAACGCCAGCAGCGCGGCGGCCGGGGTGACCAACGTCGCGAGGGCTGCGGCCACCGCGCCACGCGCAATCAGCGGCCCGGGCTTGACGCCCGCCTGCGGATTTTTGAAGGTCCCACGCACGTAAAGCGGCGAGCGCAGGGTAATAATACGAATCCCCTTACTTTCCGGATCGATAGTCAAATCCAGCTGCTCGGAGGCCATGCTGGCGGTACCGGTCACGTTAATCACCGCGTTTTCTGTGTCGAAGGCAAAAATCTGCGGACGCGCCACGCCGTTAACCAGATCCACATTCGCCGCCGCGCAGTTCACCCGCACCTCGTCATCGCCAAAGATTTGCCCGATGATAAAGTTACCGACGTTCAGCCCCAGGATCTCCATTAGGTTGCGGCTAACCAGACCGTCGTTCATTAGCAGTTTCAGGTTACCGTTGCCGCTGCCCAGCAGTGCCGCCACGGAATTCCCCACCCCGCGAATGTCCGCATCGCCGTTCATTTCACCGAGGGTTTTCTGCATCAGCTCCACGTTCGGCATCAGCTCTTTCAGCTTCAATCGACGCGCCTGGATCTCCGCCCGCCCCTGCATCGGCTTTTTATCGCCTTCCAGGTGAATGTTGGAGGAAATCGTCCCGCCCGCCATACCAAACTTCAGCGGCTGCAGGCGCAGGTCGGCATTTTTCAGGATGATATGCGTCGAGAGATCGCTCAGCGGTAGCGTGCTGCCATGCTCAATCTTGCGCCCTTTGAAGCGCACATCCGCATCCATCACGTCCCACTTATCGGTTTCAAAGCGATCGTAAGGCAGCACTTTTCCCGCAGGCTGAACGTCCTTTTTAACCTCTTTTGACTTTGTCCCTTTGCCCGAATCCACGCCTATCAGCGGGCCAAGATCGGCCAGACGCAGCTGGCGGGATTCGACATCCCCTTCCAGTTTTGGCCGTGGTTTTCCGGTGGTGTAGGTCAGCGTGCCGTGAATATCGCTGTCGCCGATGCGGCCGTTGAAATCCCGGTAGTCAAAAACGGACGATTTTTCGGTATCAATTTTGGCAACCAAATGCCCGTCCGTTTCGAACGGCGGGGTATCCGGCAGCAGTACGCCGGTCAGTTCATACAGTTCGCCAAGCGAGTCACCGGCGAACTTGAGCTGCAGGTCGACGCCCCCCATGTTCATCGGATCGTTGACCGTCCCCACAAACGCCACGCGCGTATTCCCCGAGCGGAAATCCGCCTGCACCGGGAACGGCGTGCCTTCGCTCCGAAGCGCCAGCATGCCGCCGATTTTCCCTTTCCCGTTAAGCGGCTGACCGTTGTAGCGCCCTTTTGCCGTCAGGCCGAAGACATAATCACCCGCTTTGGCGCTATCGCCTTTCGCTTTATTGCCCGTGACTTCGCTAAACGGCAGCGGTTTACCCAGCGGATCGACCAGGATCTCCACGTCTGCCTTGCTGACCTTATCGTTGATGGCGATCCGCCCGCGATCGAAAAGAATATTGTCCAGACGGAATGACCACGAAGAGGGCTGGGCATTCGGATCTTTTTCGCCGTCGCTGGCAAGGTTAAACGTCCAGTTATTGTTTTTTTCAGAGAGGCGGATCAGGCGCGCATCGGGCTGCTGGAGCTTGATCCACGGTAGATAGACGGTTTTGGTCAGGAGCGCTAGCGGCGCCAGCGTGGCTTCCACGCGCGGCAGATGCACCATGGTCACTTCGGGGATATCCGGCGGGTTGCCGAGAATAATGTCGTCGGCGTGGACGTGCGGCCAGGGGATCCAGCTTCGCCAGCCGGTCTCCTCTTTCTGACGCTCCCATACCACACCCAGATCGCCACGAATGGCGAAGGGACGGTTCAGCTCAGTTGAGACTTTCTGGTTGATGGTCGGCTTAAGGCGGTTCCAGTCAAACGTCGCGATAATGATGACGACGATCGCGATCAACAACAAGAAAATCCCTGTAATCCAGGAAATGACCCTGGTTGTTTTTGTCATTGTTATCCCCTTTCCTGATGACCTTTCCTGTAAAACTATAGTCCAGACAAAGGGAAACGGGGCTATCAGAGGGTCGTTCTGGCGCTTTCGAGGAGATCCATCGGCACGGGGCGAGAGAGGAAATAGCCTTGCGCCGCCGCTGCGGGAGAGTTTTGCACATCACGCCACTCTTCCAGCGTTTCCACGCCTTCAACGATCACCCCCTGGCAATAGCGATTCATCAACTGCAATAACAGCGTAAACAGATTCCGCCCTTCCGGGGTCTGGCGCAGCATGATGAACAGATCGCGAGCCACCTTGATATAGTCATAGCGCACTTCGCTGAGGGCCGAGAAGTTCGCCATACCGGTGCCAAAGTCATCCAGCCACAGCGGGCCAAATTCACACATTGACGCAAACGAGGAATCCTGCGGCAGGCGCACGTGCTCCACCAGCTCAAAGCGCAGCCACGGCAGGGTGGCGATCAGCTCCTGCAGCTTCGCGTTCTGACGCAGCGCCAGCAGAGTTGGGCCATCCACGTTCACCGAGGCGAGGATCGTATGCTGCTCGAAAAAGGCCTGTTTCGTCGCCAGCATACGGAGCTGCTCTTCCAGCACGTCCAGACGCTGGCGAACGGCAACTTCGGCAAAATAGCGATCCGGCGCGATGCGCTGAGTAGGGTTTGAGGGATGCGTAACGACGGTCAAAATTTCAATTGCCATCAGCCGACCGTCCGTTCGATAGATCGGCTGCCAGGTGTACGCGCGCTCACATTGCAGCCAGTAGCGATGCTCCTGCAAGTTCTCAATACTTGCCTCAGGCGTAGTGCTCAGCCGCTGGATAACCTGCTCTGACTTCATTTCAGATGTCCTGTTGTTGGGATAGCCTTTCTGGACTCGTCACAGGATTATCGGCGCGATAATTGAGAACTTTATGTTCAATTCACCGTGAAAATGAAATTAAGATGACAGAAATTTGCCGGAACACGCGCTGGCTCAAATAAAATAATGGAACACCGTTTTAATATAGTTGACCATCTAATTCACTCGGCGCACACTGCTGAAAATTCTTCTGTTCAGGTTCACGACTATGTCCAAAAAAATTGCCGTGATTGGCGAATGCATGATTGAGCTGTCACAAAAAGGCCCGGAAGTCAGCCGCGGATTTGGTGGCGATACGTTAAACACCTCGGTTTACATTGCCCGTCAGGTTGCGCCTGAGGCACTCACCGTGAACTACGTCACCGCCCTCGGCACGGACAGCTTCAGCCAGCAGATGCTGGAAGCCTGGCAGAGTGAACATGTTGACACCTCGCTTATACAGCGTATGGAAAACCGCCTGCCTGGGCTTTACTACATCGAAACTGACAGCACCGGCGAACGCACGTTTTATTACTGGCGTAACGAAGCCGCGGCCAAATTCTGGCTGGAGAGCGACGCCGCTGGGGCCATCTGCGAAGAGCTGGCGACGTTTGACTATCTCTATCTGAGCGGCATTAGCCTGGCGATTTTAAGCCCGACCAGCCGCGAAAAGCTGCTCTCGCTGCTGCGCGAATGCCGCGCCAACGGCGGGAAGGTGATTTTTGATAACAACTACCGCCCGCGCCTGTGGGCCAGCCGCGAAGAGACGCAGCAGGTTTATCAGCAGATGCTGCAGTGCACGGACATCGCCTTCCTCACGCTCGATGATGAAGACGCCCTGTGGGGTGAAAAGCCGGTTGAGGACGTGATTGCCCGCACGCACGCAGCAGGCGTGAGCGAAGTGGTGATTAAGCGCGGCGCGGAGTCGTGCCTGGTCGCGATTGCGGGTGAAGCGGTGATTGAGGTCCCTGCGGTGAAGCTGGACAAAGAGAAAGTGATTGATACCACCGCGGCGGGGGATTCCTTCAGCGCGGGCTACCTGGCGGTACGCCTGACGGGGGGAACGCCGGAAGCGTCGGCACAGCGTGGGCACCTGACGGCCAGCACCGTGATTCAGTATCGCGGGGCGATTATTCCGCGCGAGGCGATGCCTGTTTAGTTTCCCCTAACCCTCTCCCCAAAGGGGAGAGGGTCAGCGTGAGGGGGTTACTGCCCCTGCGGAATATCCGACGCGTCCTGGTGTAGATCATCAGCCGTTGCAGCCTGCGCCGGCTGCGACGCGGTGGCCATAATGGAATCCCAGGTCTTCTGAAGTTCCTTCATGTCATATTCCGGCTCGCCTTTCGGCTGCAGAAGGATCAACGCCATATCCTGCGACAGCTGCTGACGTAAATCCTGATTCAGCATATTCACAGTCAGACCGTTCAGGAAGTCCTGACGCAGCTTCTGGTACTGCTCAGGCGCAATGTCGACAACCTGATTCTGCAGGGAGCGAATCCGCTGGCTGATCAGAATGTCGGTATCGGCGCGAGCGTAGGTGGCAAACAGTTTCTGCAGCTCCAGTTTTTTCTGGGCCAGCAGCGCGTTGAACTCCTCTTCAGAGAGCCCCTCTTTACGCACTTTTGCCAGCTCTTTCGCCACCACACCCAGGTTCGCATTCAGTTTATCGCCCGGCGATTCAACGTTAATGGCACATTGCGCACGCTGGAACAGCACGCGGCAGTCAAAGCCAAGGCCAATGTTCTTCACGTTGTTTTTGCTGAGCGTCTGCTGAACGTGCCAGAACAACGCTTCACGCGCCAGATCGGCACGCCAGTAGCGCAGCAGCGCCGCAGACTCGCGAATAGGCTGCCAGGCGTTATCCCACATCACGGAGAGCCTGTCCTGGCGCACGGTGTCCGTCATAATGCTGACAGGCTCGGCGCGCAGCGGAGAGAGCGTCGGGACAGGGGCTGGCGTTTCACGTTTGCCCTTCAGATCGCCAAACGCTTTGTTGATCTGCTCAACCACCGCGCGGCTATCCACATTGCCGACAACGATCAGCGTCATCGCGTCCGGGGTGTACCATTTCTGGTAGAACGATTTTACCTGTTCAACGTCCACCGGCTGCTTCAGCGGCTCTGCCGGATCGTGCCCCAGCAACGTTGAGCCTTTCAGACGGTAACGCCACCAGCCCTCTTTGGTATCCGCAGGCCAGGTCGCCACCATGTCGCCGTTGCTCAACGCATAGTTCACGGTGTCTGGCGTAATCGCCAGGTTGCCAGAGGCATCGGAGAGATAGGTAAGGGCTTCTTTAAGCAGGTCGTTACGGTTATTTGGCAGGCTCAGGTTAAACATGGTGTAGTCATAGGAGACCACAGCCGGAGGAAGGGGGCGTTTCGGATCGATGGCCTGTTGCCACAGCGAACGCACCTGTACTGCCTGCAAGCTGCCGCTCTGCGTGAGCGCCAGACGGGGAATAAAATGGCTAAAACCGGTTTGCTGAGTGCTTTCCGTAAGGGAGCCGGTATTTACGGACAGACGGATTTCAATACGATCGCTGGGACGCTGTGGAGTAGATAACACCTGCCACTGAAAACCGTTCGCTAGCGTGCCTTGTTGCCAGGCCGGGTCTGGCTGGAGCGCATCTGCCTGCACATAACTGGCTGCTGCCATCATCAGCAAACCGCCGGTTAAGAGTCGAATTTTTGTGCCCTGCATGTGAACCCCTGATCAACATTCCTGGTTAAAAAGAGTGTCTCGCGACGCGCTGCACTCTAAAAGATGACGATGAAAACACGTCGATTAGACCGCGCGTTCGGCAAAACGTCACGGTCCGAAGTGAAATATACCCAAAAAAAATCTTGTCGAATTATGACAGGTATGAACAGTTATTATGCGCAGGAGCCCGCATCCCGACAAGGGAATGCGGGCAATTGTGACAAGATTAGGAGGTTAAACCAGGATTTTTGCTATCAGACGCGCGATTATTCAGCGTATCGTTGAGCTTCTTGTGATCCAGCTCTTTCACCCATTTCGCGACTACCACCGTGGCCACGCCGTTACCCACCAGGTTGGTAAGGGCACGCGCCTCAGACATAAAGCGGTCAATACCAAGAATCAGTGCCAGACCCGCCACCGGCAGATGCCCCACCGCAGAAATGGTGGCCGCCAGCACGATAAAGCCGCTGCCCGTCACGCCCGCAGCCCCTTTAGACGACAGCAAGAGCACCACCAGCAGGGTGATTTGATGGAAAATATCCATATGGCTGTTGGTCGCCTGGGCGATAAACACGGCCGCCATCGTCAGGTATATCGAGGTACCGTCAAGGTTGAAGGAGTACCCCGTCGGGATCACCAGGCCGACCACCGATTTACGGCACCCCAGCTTTTCCATCTTGTCGAGCATACGCGGCAGCGCCGATTCTGAAGAGGAGGTCCCCAGAACAATCAGCAGCTCTTCACGGATGTAGCGGATGAATTTGAAAATGCTGAAGCCTGTCGCACGGGCGATGGAGCCCAGCACCACCACCACGAAAAGAATACAGGTGATGTAGAAGCAGATGATCAGCTGACCCAGCTGCACCAGCGTGCCAACGCCATACTTGCCGATGGTGAAGGCCATCGCACCGAAGGCACCGATCGGCGCCAGGCGCATGATCATATTGATGATGCCAAAGATGACCTGCGAGAAGCTTTCAATCACGTTGAAGATAAGCTGGCCCTTGCTGCCCAGACGGTGCAGGGCGAAGCCAAACATCACGGCAAACAGCAGCACCTGCAGAATGTTTCCGCTGGCGAAGGCGCCGATGACGCTGCCAGGGATGACGTCCAGCAGGAAGGCCACCACGCCCTGATCCTTCGCCTGTTCGGCATAGACCGCAACCGCTTTGGCATCCAGCGTAGAGGGATCAACGTTCATACCCGCGCCAGGCTGTACCACGTTGACGATGACCAGACCAATAATCAGCGCAAGGGTACTGACCACTTCAAAGTAGAGAAGCGCCACTGCACCGGTACGGCCCACCGCCTTCATGCTTTCCATGCCAGCGATGCCCGTTACCACCGTACAGAAGATCACCGGGGCGATGACCATTTTAATGAGCTTAACGAACGCGTCGCCAAGCGGTTTCATTTGCGCGCCCAGCTCCGGGTAATAGTGACCCAGCAGAATACCGATGGCGATGGCTGTCAGGACCTGGAAATAAAGACTTTTGAAGAGTGAGGTTTTCATAGGGTGTCCTTGGGAAGAAAAACCACAGGCTTTGTAAGGTTATGGTTAACCTGCGGCTCTAAAATAACACCCGTATAACAGGACAGAAATAAACCCGGTTCAAATTTGAAACACAAATGTTAAGAACTTTGAACTGGCTCGCACAAGCCAGCAACAAAATTACACTTTTGCGTTATGGTCAGCGCCAGAAAGGTATCGCTGCTCGAAGACATCCGGCGGCACCGCGGGGGCAAAAAGGTATCCCTGGCCGCTCTCGACGCCCGCCTCTGCCAGCCAGACGCGTTGCGCTTCGGTTTCAATCCCCTCGGCAATAAGATGCACCTTGAGGCTGCGCGCCATCTGGACGATGGCCTGCACCATGCTGCTGTCCTCCGGCAGCCCGTCGACAAACGATTTATCGATTTTGAGCACGTCCACCGGCAGGGCTTTCATGTGCTGAAGCTGGCGCAGCCCGGCGTAGCCCATACCAAAATCGTCCAGCGCGATGCGAATGCCGGCATTGCGCAGCGGCTTCAGGATGGCCACCGCGTCGTTAGGATCGTCAATGCGCCGGCTCTCCGTCACTTCCAGCGTCAGCGTATCAGGCTTGATCCGGTAGCGGTGGATCAGCTCCAGCATCTCGGAGACCATCGTCGGATGCATAAGCTGCAGGGCAGACAAGTTGACCGACAGCGGCAGCGTTACGCCGCGCTCCTGCCAGGCGGCAAGCTGGCGGCAGGACTCCTCCAGTACCCAATAGCCAACGGTGACCATCAGCCCGCAGGATTCGATGCGCTCAATCAGCCCCTCCGGCAGCTCCCAGGAGCCATCCGGCTGCTGCAGGCGGAGCAGCGCCTCGGCGCTTTTCACTTCCCCCGTCTGTAAATTCACCTGCGGCTGTAGCCAGAGGGCGAACTGACGGTTATCCAGCGCGGTCAGGATATCGCTCTCTTCCGTCAGGCGCTGCTGCGCCTTTTCCATCTGCTCCGGGTCAAAGAACTGGATCTGATTTTTCCCTTTGCGCCGGGCGGTAAACGCCGCCGAGAATGCGCGGCGGTACAGCTGCTCCGCCGTTAAATCACCGTAGTACATGGCGATACCGATACTGGCGCTCGGACGAAGCTGGATGCCCTGCACGGGCAACCGCTCATTTATGACAGTAAGTACTTGCTGACCTAATGTGATGGCGTGCCACGGCTCTTTCACGCCGTTGGCAATCACCACCAGGTCGTAACCACTGACCTGGGTCAGCACCATGCGCGGGGCAAGGACAGACTTCACCTTTTCCACCAGCGTCAGCAGCAGCATTTCACGCTGGCTCTCCTTGAGCACGCCCGCCGTGTCCTGCAGGGTTTCACAGGCAATCACCATCAGCGCCGTGGTTTGCTGCCGCGCAACGGTCTGCTCCAGCATTGCCATCAGAAACGCTTTATTAGGTAGCTCCGACACCGGGAAGCGCGTGGCGCTGTTGTTTAGCTCATCCTGATGACGCTGGATGCGCTGCTGGTTGAGGTTGTAGCTGCGCACCAGCATACCGATCTCATCGTCTTGATGCAGACGCGGCAGCTCAAGCTGGTGCCCCAGTTGATCCTGCGGCGAAAGCCCGTTCAGCTCGCGGGCGATACGGCGCAGCGGATGGACAATGAGGCGGTTTATACACCACGTCAGCGCTACGCTGATGATCAGGGTCATAAGTAAGCAAGTGGTCACTAACGTAACCACCCAACTCATGACGAATTTATACATCCGGTACGAGTCCGCCTGCAGAACCAGGTAGGCCAGTGGCTGCGGATTGGCAGGACGTTCCAGCGAATAGAGAGGCAGAGAAATTTGCACCGGCAGCTCAAACAGGCGCATCACCATCATCGGGACGGGACGCTCCGGGATAAAACTCATCCGCAACGCCTGGAACTGGTTGGGTAAGACGACATCGGCGCGGCTAACGACGCCGGCAGGCTGAATGCGCTTTAAGATGGTTTCCGCTTCGGGAATGTCCCCTTTCAGGATCGAGGCGGAGAGCGGGCCGCGCACCGAGCGGGCGATACTTTCTAACTGCGAAGCCGTGTTATAGCGATTCTGCTGTACGGAATGAAACAGCAAAATTACGCAGAAGAGCAGTACAAACAGCATAGTGACGGCAGAGACCATCGCCATTTGTTTGATCGTTAAGGAACGGCTGACACGCAAAATGACTCTCCACAAAACTCGAAGCGCAGGGCGCGCCAGGGTGTAAACCTGGCGCGCCTGAGTATACCCGATTGCCGCGCTATTAAGAGAGACTTACAAATGGATTAAGGAAAATCCGATTACCAGTCCGCATAAGGAATAAGCGGCTGCGGCGGTAAGTCCATATCGCCCTGCCAGCCTGCAGCAGAGTAGCGCACATAAATTAGCGCATGGCTTGGGGTGTAATCTTTCGCTTCCTGAATATCTACGCCCATGCCCACAAACCAGTTGGAGGTGACCCGGCGTTCGATAATTGCCCGCGCGGTATAACCCGTCCCGGAGGAGGAGCTGCCGGTTTCCATCGCGCCACGGTCGGTATAGCGGCCTGGCTCATCGGTCGGGATCAGGCTCTGGATCGGGTAACGCAGCTCGTCTTTGGTTTTGGAGTGGGACCAGGACACCGAGCCACCCAGCTCCCAGGACCAGTTTTCCGTACGCTTACGCCAGGTCACCGGCAGCGCGAAGGAGACATACTCCTGCGGGCTGTAGTAGCCGCCCTGACCGAGGGAATAGCCGCTCAGATCCTTATCGTAGTGCCAGAGCATATTGGAGACGCCGACCGTCAGGCGCTCGTTGTTTTTATTAATGAGCTTGTAGTAATAACCCGTCATCCAGCGGACGCGCCAGTTATCTTCCACATTTTTACCGGTCAGCGTTTCCGCGTTCAGGCTTGACCAGACGCCGTTCGCCTCGCCTTTGTCATAGCTGATGCTTACCCCGCCGCCGGTCGCGCGCACGCCGCCCCAGGTGGTGCCGGTATTGGTATCTTTTTGCCCGGCGAACGCCAGCAGAGAGCTGGAGATAGGCCGACGATGGGCGTTGACGGTATAGCCGATGGGGCCTAAATCGCTGCTGTAGCTGATACCGCCCACCACGTCGACGACGTCAAAGCCCATTGGCGTGGTACCAATATCCATCGCCCAGGTTTTATTCTGCCAGCCAACGGCGACGCTGGCGCCGCTGTCGCTCTGGCTGGTGTTGCCGCTACACGGCGTGTCGTAGCAGGTCCCCCATTTAGGGTCGTAAGTTCCGTTATTGTTATCAAAGGTGCCGGCGTCCATGTTGACCAGATCGCTTCTGAAGAACATGCGCCCGTCAGAGAGCGGGGCGTCCAACTGGAGCATGGTGGTATGCGCTTTCAGGTCGGAATAGCCGCCCGTGCCGCTGGAGCCCCAGTAGTCGTGCTGGAGCGTGACGTTAACATCCTGCTGACGGTACAAATCACCGGCGTCACTGCGCACGCCGCGCTTCAGCCAGTCATCTTTTTCATCGTTACGCGTCAGACGGGTGAAACTGTCATTGTCCACCGGACGCGTCGTGGTGATGCCGGACGACACCATCGCATCTTTATACGTCTCCAGCGCCTGCTGCGGCTGGCCGTTTTGCGTCTGGAAGCGGGCAGCATCACGCAGCACCAGCGCGCTTTCCATGGAGGCGGGCTGTGATTTAGCCTGCGGAATGATTTTGCTGAAGGTCTGTTCTGCGGCAGCGGAATCGCCCAGACCTGCCTGCGCCATCGCGATCCGGCGCTGCATATTGAGCGACAGCGGCTGGCCGTTTTGCGCGGCGGGCAGTTTCGCGAGCTCTGCACGGGCGGCATCTTTGTTACCTTCCGCGCTGTAAATTTCGGTCAAACCGAGGATCGCGTCTTCGTTCTGCGGCTCACGCTGCAGGACGGCGCTGTACGTCGTTTTCGCCGCGTTCAGATCGCCACGCTGCTGCGCCCAGTCCGCCAGCGTGAGGTCGATGCGGGTGGAGGCAGGCTGCTGACGCAGAAGATTTTCCGCCTCCTGCTCTTTGCCGCTGTCGCGCAGGCGGTTGGCGGTTTCCAGCACCTGATTGCTTTGCAGACGGTCGGCAAGTTCCTGAATATTGCCGTTCCACTGGCTGCGCGGCAGGGTATTCAGATGCGCCAGCGCGGCCCGGTCCTGATCGTTTCCGGACAGGTAGAGCCCGTTGGCATACACCTGCTCCGGGTCAGACGGTTTCTGGCTGGCAAGCTGGCGCATCAGGGTATCCGCCTGGCTGCGCTGGCCCGCGCTGTAGAGATCGCGCGAGAGACGATACGTTATCCAGACGTCACCGGGCGAGAGTGCCAGACGGCGACGCTGAATGTCTGCCGCCTGAGCGTATTTCCCCTGACTCTCCAGCTGTTCTGCCTGGGCGGAAAGCTGCTCGTTAGTCAGGCTACGCTCAATATCATCAATACTCCGGCGCTGGCTGGCGGAGAGAGACTGGATAAACTGCGAGGCTTTCTCCGGGGACTGCGCGCGGTAAACATTGGCAAGGCCGCGAACCGCATTGCTGTTGCTGCTGTCCATACGTAACGCCTGGCGGTAATAACGCTCCGCCGCGTCGTTATCTTTACGCGCCGCAGCGGCATCTCCCAGCCCCAGCACCGCATAGCTGTCGGTGTTGTCGACGTTGCGCGCCTGCTGATAGTAACGCTCCGCCTGCGCCGGGTTATTCGCCTTCAGCGCCGCATCCCCCTGCTGGATCAGCAGCCAGTAGCGGTTAACCTTCAGCAAGCTGTCCCATTTACCGCGGTTATCGCTCTGCGGATCGAGGGCAATCGCCTTTTCAAACTGTGCCACCGCGCGGGCGCGATCGCCTTTCTGGGAATAGGCCTGCCCCAGAGCCCCCACCGCTTCACTGTCGGCATGGTTGGCGCTGACGGCTTTTTGCAGCTCCGCCACCGCCTTACTCCCCTGCCCGGCATCCACTGCCGCCAGCCCTTCCGCTTTCGCGCGGAACGCCGGGTCAGCGAGCTGCTTTTGCTGCGCCTCAAGCTGGGCGCGCGCCGCCGCGACGCTATCGCCGTCGCTGAAGACGGTCAGGTATTTTTGCAGCGCGGTGACGCTGGCGCTGCTGGCAGGCTGGTCTTTGATCTGCTCATACCACATGTCAGAGGCCTGGCCGCGGCCGCCGGTGGATTTAGCCATATCCTGCAGCACCGCAAAGCCTTCATCACGGCGTCCGCTCTGGAACAGAAGCTGGGCCAGCGTCGTCTGGAGCTGGGTATTCCCGGGGCTGCTGCTGTTTATTTTTTTCAGCTGGTTAATGGCCGCATTGCGACGGGCAGGATCTTTCGCCACCACATTCCAGTATTCCGTCGCCACGTCGCCGCCCGGCGGGTTGCCGTCAAAGAGCTTGTCATATGCGGCAATCGCCTCCTGCGTGTGCCCTGTCGTAGCGAGTAAGCGCGCCTGCTGAAGCTGCTGGCGGCCATCCGGGGTGGAAAGCAGCATGGTATTGCGTGAGGACTGGTACGCGCCGGAGTCAGGGGCGATCCCCTTCAGGCGGTCCAGCTCTTTTTGCGCTCCGGCGTTATCGCCCTGGCGCAGCAGGTAGCGAAAGCGGGCGGCAATGACGTCAGGGTTGTTCGGATCGATCAGCTCAAGACGGTAGAGCGACTGACGAACCAAATCCTCGCGATGTGTCGATTCGCCCAGCCGAACCTGCTCCAGCAGCTGTTTCTGCTGCGGAGAGTTAACGGCCTGCGCCAGCGGCATCAGTGCCAGCCCAAGCGATAGAGTGAGTAGATTTACTGTGAACTTGCGCATTCCTGGCCCCAATCCGGTATTAATTCACCCTTAGCGGTGAAGCGAAAACGATGCTGATCCCATCCCTGACCAAAAAGAGTCAATACATAGCTGTAGTAGGCATTGTTATCGGGAAAATGATCTGCCACGCGCTGGCGCTGAACCGCCTGGGCATCGCGCTGCTGTAAAAACGGCAGCATCGCGGCAGAGAACCCGACCGGGCCATTGCCGGTGTGTTTACCCGTCGCTACATCCACTTTCTCCGGCGGCACGCCCTGTTTGATTGTCTTTGCCGCCATCGGCTGGAAGCGCGTCAGCAGCCGGGCTTTTTGAGGATCTTTATCGCTCATCATGCCCACCCAAAGATAGACACGGATGGCGTCATAGCCCCCTTCCTGCGTTTTATCCTGCTGTAGCTGCCAGCCTTTGTTTTTCTGATACTGCACCCAGTTCGGCGAGAATCCCTTCGGCGCGCTTTCCAGCAGCAGCCGCAGATTGGTTTCACGCAGCGTGGTCCACGGGGCACCGTAGCGGGTGAAATAGCTCGCTAACTGTGGAGGAAGGTAGCTGGGGTTAAAGCGCCAGGCGTTTTCTTCGGCAAAACCGACTTTACCGGGAAGCAGCATTGAGCCGAGCCCCGGCACTTTCACCACTTCCTCGCTGGCAATGCGTTTTAGCAGTGCCTTGCCCGTTTGGGTATAGTCCGGGTCTTTCCATAACCGGCCCGCTTCGAGCAGCGACCAGGCAATCCAGACATCGGCATCTGAGGCGGAGTTGGTATCAATCACTCCCCAGTTTTCTTTGTCTTTCTGTCCCCAGAGCCAGGCGGGTAGACGATCGTTGAGATTGCCGCTGGCGAGGTTATCGCGCGTCCACGTCAGCAACTGGTCAAACGCCTTGCGATCGTTAGCGGCCAGGGCAAAGAACAACGCATAGCTTTGCCCTTCCGACGTTGTAATTTTACGCGTGTCGCTCGGATCGATGACGCGCCCGCCCTCGCTGATGTAATCCTTTTTAAACTGCTCCCAGGCAGGCCAGGTACAGGCGGCGCGAAGAGGGATCGCCGCCAGCATCAACGCTGCGACTACACACCAGCGAAAGGCTTTCATCACGTCTTACTCATCCGGGTTAAGGCGACGACGGCTGATGATGCGCAGCAGACGCCACAGCACCCATGCCAGCAAGACCACGCTGACCGCAGCCAGGATGGCGAGCAGAACCGGATGGTTCGACAGCGCATACCACAGGCGCTCGAACCACGGCAGATGGCCGACGTAATATACATCACCCACGCGCAGGCTGTTGACGCCGGACTCGCGGATCACCGACACAGAACCAAACATCGCGGCACGTTTGCCGCTGTCGTTCATCGCGGTATTCAGCAGCTCATAGCCACGCGGGCTGTCCGCCAGCAGGGCTATCACGCTACGCTGATCGTTGTAAGGAGACTGGAAGCCCACCACCGCAGCCATCGCCCCCTGAGAGGTTACGGCCGTCTGCGCGCTGGCCTTACGGTCGTTCACGTCCGGCATAATGCTTGGGAACTCGGTCTGGCGAAGCGGCGTGTTAACCCACGACTCGGTGGCTTTCACCAGCAGGTCGATACGTTTTTCATCCTTCAGCTTGTCCGGGATGGTGCCGATCACCATGATATCCGCATCTTTGTTCTGGATCTGACTGCCATCGTCCGTCAACGTGACGTTAACTGCCGGTAATCCGGTTTGCGCGCCTACGGTTGCCATGGTGTCGAGCAGGGTCGTCACCTGGCCTTCGTTTGGCGCTTTTGGCATCACCACAATGGATTCAGAGAGATCGGCCATGCGGCTGAACGGGAAACCCGCGTTAGCAAAGGCACGCAGATCCGGCATCGCCAGGAAATGGTAGTACTTCGAGAAGTCGATGGTCGACTCATCGCCGATCACAACGTGGTTTTGTACCGGCTGGAAGGTGATGCAGTTATCCACCGAACCGCCAGGCGTAGGGTTCATGTACTGGAAATCAAAACGCAGCTGGTTGATCGCGCCAAGCTTCAGCGCCGGAATAGAGACGTCCGTTTTTCCGTCCAGCAGCCCCTGCAGCACCGGCAGGCGGAGCATCAGACGGTTGGTGTCCTGGGTACTTTGCAGGCTGAACGATTGCAGGAACTGGTTGTTCAGGCTGATATCCATGCGCGAGCTGTCTTTCGTCGCTGGCGCGGTATAGCGGTAGTTGAGATTGATATCAATGCCGTTGGTGCGAAGCAAGTACAGATCCGGCGGCAGGTTCAGCGACAGGCTAATCGGCGATGGCTCAAGGCCGGAGGCCTGCAGCTGCTCTTCATAGGTTTTCAGTTCACCAAACGTCACGGCGCGGTCGGTACGCACCCAGTTTGGCGCGTCATAAGGTTTACGCGCCAGCAGCGGCTTAACTTCGTCCACCACCACGCTGTTGCCGCGGAAAAGGACGTTGCCCTGAGCAATCGCCTTCGCGGCCTGGACCAGATCTTTATCATCACGACCAAAGACCACCAGCAGCTTCACGTACGGGTTATCAGGGTGACTTACCATCTCAATGGTTGGCGCTTTGACTTCCGGGTGGTCGCGCAGGAAGCTCGGACGCTTCGCGTTGGTTGCAAAGACAATCGCGTTCCTGTCCGGCATTTTGTCATACATTACCGGGAAGTTCTGACCGCGCCAGCCGGAGCGGGAGCCAAACCAGGAGGCCACAATGGTCGCCGCCAGCTGCTCGGTCACGTCAGGGGACGATGCAAACACCATCGGCAGCGTGAGCGGACGGTTATCACGCGGGTCGAAGAACGGAACCGGGAACGCCGACAGATCGTTTTTCAGCGCCAGCGGCTGGTAGGTCATCTGCAGCGAGGAGTTACGCCCGACGTCCAGCCACAGCGTGTTGCTGGCGGGGTTTTCGCAGACATCGCGGTAGTGACCAACAAACTCCAGACGGATACGGTTAAAGTCGGTGATGAACAGCGGGTTAATCGGCACCTGCGCCTGTGTTTTCTTACCCAGCTGCTCTTTGGTCACCGGCAGAACGTCCATCAGTTCATCGTTCAGGTAGACCTTCAGCTGAGACTGCGTCGGCAGCAGGGATGGCGACGGGGTGTATTCAAGGTTCAGTACCGCATTTGAAACAACCTCATCGCTGCGCATACCAAATTCAATGCTGCCGTTAGGGTTGACGCCGCGCAGCACCATGCTGCCCG
This sequence comes from Enterobacter sp. 50588862, assembly GCF_001462935.1. Taxonomy (NCBI): domain Bacteria; kingdom Pseudomonadati; phylum Pseudomonadota; class Gammaproteobacteria; order Enterobacterales; family Enterobacteriaceae; genus Enterobacter; species Enterobacter sp. 50588862. The sequence continues at coordinate 9,935 of NZ_LNHM01000005.1, read as the reverse complement.
GCGGCGGCGCGATTTGCGCGAAGGTCAGCTTCACGTCCCGCGACGGCACATTATCCGCGACAACGGGCGCGTTAGCCCCCCGCACGCCCGGCATCACCTGCCCGATGACCGGATTCTCGACCGGCAGGGTGTTCCCCTCCGTTGGCTGGTTCGGAATGATGTTTTCTGTTTGACCGGGTGCCGCCGTAACAACCGGATCGGTTGCCTGCGCGACGACAGGTACCGTCGGCGCAGGCGTCGCCGCTGCGTTACCGGGTGCTGCGTTAGCCATTGTTGCGGGAAGTGCACTCACTCCCATTGCCACTGCACATAACCAGGAAAGTTTTGTTTTCATCGCGTTATCATCATTGTTGAGCCATAACCGGGTCCGCCTGCTTCGTCTCATCCCGCTCGGGACGACGAGGAATGAACGACACGACCCAGGAAACCAGCGAAGTAAGTGACCGGAAAATTAATTTCACCGACGACGGGGCAAATTCTGCAAGGTGACGATAGCCACGGAACCCCAGCTTCAGAATATCCAGCAGGCTTTCCAGAGGTTTATCTTCCGGGAAGCTGTCCTGCCAGAGAGCCCATGTATCCGCACGGGCAAACGTACACTGCACAAAATCAATGTGTTGCTTTTTGGTCAACGGCATCAGCTGCAGACCCACTTCACTGCCTGCCACACGCACAACCTGCGTCGGGAAAACATACTCCTGCTGACCGCGCTTAAGCAGCAGGTTAACCTTCTGCCCTTCCAGCACTTTCGCCTGGCCGTTGATTTTGATCCCCAGGCCACCGTCAGAGAAGTCGTGCACCGTACAGGAGAAGAGGTGACCATCTTCACGAGCGATCGCCGCAGGCATGCAGATTTCAACGCGATGCGCGCGACGAACCTGTTTACTCTCTACCGACACCGCCACCGCGCCGCCGAGGATAATCAGGTTGTAGAACACCCAGGCCATACTTACAAAGACGGTCAGGATTTCGTTTTCCGGGCCGTAGAAGTAGCGCCAGATACCGGCGATCACGCCGACAATATTCAGCAGCACGAGGAAGATATACGGGCGGGAGATCACCCAGTCGACGTACTCTTCTTCCACCAGACCGCCCTTCGCGGTGACGTTGAATTTCCCTTTGTGCGGGTTAATCAGCGCGACCATCGTCGGCGGCGCGATGTACCACGCCAGCACCGTTTCGTAGATTTCACTCCAGAAGGAGTGCCGGTATTTGCCCTGAATCTTCGAGTTCGTCAGGCTCGCGTGGATCATGTGCGGCAGAACGAACAGCGCAATCATCAGCGCGGGGGCGTAAATGATATAGGCGTGAAGGAGCAGGAACGCCAGCGGCGCGGTCAGGAAGATCAGCCGCGGGATGCCGGACAAGAAGTGGAACATGGCGTTGACGTAGCAGAGACGTTGCGCCAGCTTGAGCCCTTTGCCTATCAGCGGGTTATCGAGGCGGAAAATCTGCACCATGCCGCGCGCCCAGCGAATACGCTGACCGATGTGTGCCGAGAGAGATTCCGTCGCCAGACCGGCGGCCTGAGGGATACGCATATAGGCAGAGGTATAGCCCCGACGGTGCAGGCGCAGCGAGGTATGCGCATCTTCCGTTACCGTTTCAACGGCTATTCCGCCGATTTCATCCAGCGGCTTACGGCGGATAACCGCGCAGGAGCCGCAGAAGAAGGTGGCATCCCACATGTCGTTCCCGTCCTGCACCAGCCCATAGAACAGCGTGCCTTCGTTCGGGGTTTTGCGGAAGCGGCCAAGGTTACGTTCAAACGGGTCCGGCGAGAAGAAGTGGTGCGGCGTCTGCATCATCGCCAGCTCTTTCTCTTTCAGGAACCAGCCCATGGTCATCTGCAGGAACGAGCGCGTCGGCACGTGGTCACAGTCAAAAATCGAGACGAACTCCCCGGAGGCATACTTCAGGGCGTTGTTGATGTTCCCCGCCTTAGCGTGTTCATGCGTCGGGCGGGCGATGTACTCAACGCCGACCTCTTCCGCAAACTGGCGAAACGCCGGGCGGTTGCCGTCATCCAGGATCCAGACTTTGAGCTTATCTTTCGGCCAGTCGATGCCCAGCGCGGCATAGATGGTGTTTTTCACCACGCTCAGGTCTTCGTTGTAGGTCGGGACGAAGAGATCGACGGTCGGCCACTGCGTGGTGTCTTTAGGCAGCGGAACCGGCTGGCGGTTGAGCGGCCAGATCACCTGGAAATAGCCTAGCACCAGCACAATCCACGCGTAGGTCTCAGCAAACAGCAGCACCAGACCGCACACGAGGCTGACCGGGTCGTCCCAGTTCAGCGTTGAGGTGTAACGCCACCAGATGTAGCGGCAGGAAACCGTCAGCGACAGCACAATCAGCATCAGCGCCGAGAAACGGCCCGGAATACGACGAACCAGCAACGCCACGCCCCACAGCAGGATCAGGAAGATGAACTGCGCCAGCGGGTTGAAAGGTTGCGTAATACAGACCAGCGCCAGAATGAGCGAGAACACGACAATCACGCCGAGAATAAAACGCCGCAAGCCTGGGTGGAGATGCCCAAGCTCTTTATGGTTATCCAGATGGCTGGTCTTATCGCTGACGTTAGCGGGCAGTTTATCCAGCCACTGGTGATAGCGTTCACGTAACTGCTGTACGCGGGAATAGCTGCGCCAGTGCGGCGTTATTTTCTCCGTTCGGGATGACGATATTGCCAGCCAGACGGCCTGAATAAGATAGCGCGCCGGGTCCAAAGGCCGTGGTCGGTCGGGGTTAATGTGTGGGAATAATTCGCCGTGACGCGCACGGATGCGCTGCCAGCGCGGGTGCTCGAGTGGAACGAACGTCCAGGCCAGAATCAGCCAGAAACAGCCGAGCGCGGCGCTGAATGCCGGAGCACCATGCCGGCGAAAGTGCCGGTAATGGTCGCTCAAACGCGAACTGACCGGCGGGATGAGAAGCCAGCTGGCGAGTCGACTCATACCGAACTCCCAGCAGGCTCCGCCTTGCTGGCGAAGTTCAGCAGACACCAGTTCGCCAGCGTCAGGATCTCTTCTGCTGCCAGCGAGTCGCTGCGGTATTCACCCAGCGGCTGCTTGGAGGCGAGGCATTCCGCCATCCCCTCATCCCGATGAATCACAATGGGAAGCAGGCGGCGCTGGCTTTGCAGCCACACCTGATAGAGATCGTCCTGGATTTGGCTACCGATACGTAAATCGTTAATCAGGAGATGTGCGTTCTGAGGCAGTCCCTGCTGATGCAGGCGAATATGGCAGTTCGCATCGACGTTCACCACGGAAAGTACATGATCGCACTGGGCGATGAGCTGCCGGGTCAGCGTCCCGGCGCCGTGCGGCAGATCCAGCAGGATCCACTGGTAGTGCCCCTTTTCTTTCAGGCTCTGCAGCGCAAGCGTGAACTGCGAAAACAGACGCTGATAGGCGGCTTCATTCTCGCGTTCTGTGGTGGTCAGTTGGCCAAAAGGCAATAAATCCAGCTGGGAGGTATAGCGTAGCCCCGCATCCCGCCAGTCTTTGTCATCAAGCAGCGCGCGGGCCCAGCCCTCTTCGCGAGTGAAATCGACGTTGAACGACATACGCAGCAAATTATCGGCGCAGGCGTCAATCACCAGCACCGATTCACCTAAAAGCTGTAATGACCACGCCAGCGCCGCGGTAACAGATGTGGTACCCACACCGCCACGGACGCCCTGTAATCCGAGTATGGCCATCAATGGCTCCCTTAATGTTGATGGGCGAATTCAGCTAATAACGGCCAGCGTTTAATAGCAGCAGCCAACTGTTCCCGCTGGGAAATATCGGTGTAATCTATTTCAGGTAGAGAAAAGGCCTGCGCCAGCGCCAGAAAATCGTTTTGGAATGTGTAACCCAGAGTCGAGTCGACTGGGGTTGCAGGTTCGTTATTATCCATTCTTATTCCATCCCTTTGAGGAAAATCGCACGCTCGGAAGTTGCAGGGCATCCTGCCCTGACAAATTTCATTTACATGCTAAATCTGATGTTCTTTAATTTCAATGTTAGGTTTATTTCTACGCTTTCGCTAGTAAACTGAGATACAGGCAAATTAGACGAAAAGAGGGACATCGTGGACTCCATATTTTCTATTGGCATCCAGTCATTATGGGACGAATTGAGCCACATGCCAGTCGGTGGAGTCTGGTGGATTAATACGGATCGTAATGAAGACGCTATCAGCCTGGTAAACCAGACAATTGCCGCTCAGGATAAGGATTCCCGCGTGGCCGTCATTAGCATGGGCGAAGAGCCGAAGAAAATAATTACGCTCGAAAGCGACAGCGGCCCCCAGAAAGTACGTTTGTTTTCTATGTCAGCGGAAGCGGATAGTCTATACTTTTTGTCCCGCGACGTTCAGTGCTCTATAGATCCGGATCACTATTTAGTGATTCTTAAATGTGCAAATAACATACTGCAAAATATTCCTGCTGAAAAACTGCTGTCGTGGCTGGAAAAAATCAATAAATGGGCAAAGTTTCAAAATTGCACGCTATTGGTCGTCAACCCCGGCAGTAATAATGACAAGCTGTTCTCACTTTTGATGGGCGAATATCGCTCCCTGTTCGGACTGGCAAGTCTTCGTGACCAGGCAGGCAGCTATCTCTACGATATTGCCTTCTGGTGCAATGAAAAGGGCGTGAGCGCCAGGCAACAGCTGACTCTTAAACATATTGAGGGGAAATGGCACCTGGCACAGCAGGAAGAAACCGTGGTGCAGCCGCGCAGCGATGAAAAGCGCATCCTGAGCCATATTGCGGTTTTAGAGGGCGCGCCCGCGCTTTCGGAAAACTGGACACTGTTTGAGTCTAACGAAGCGCTTTTTCATGAAGCCCGCACCACCCAGGCAGCCACCCTCGTTTTCTCGTTGATGCAGAATAATCAGATTGAAACGCTGGCGAGACAAATTCACACCCTGCGCCGCCAGCGCGGCAGCGCGTTAAAAATTGTGGTGCGCGAAAATAATACCAGCCTGCGCGCTACCGATGAGCGTCTGCTTCTGGGCTGCGGGGCAAATATGGTTATCCCCTGGAATGCGCCACTGTCACGCTGCCTGACGCTTATTGAAAGCGTTCAGGGTCAGCAGTTCAGCCGCCATGTCCCGGAAGATATCTCCACGCTGCTCTCCATGACCCAGCCGATGAAGCTGCGTGGCTACCAGAAATGGGATACGTTCTGCGATGCCGTCGGCAACATGATGAGCAACACGTTACTTCCGGCGGACGGGAAAGGGGTTATGGTTGCCCTGCGGCCGGTCCCGGGCATTCGCGTTGAGCAGGCGCTCACCCTGTGTCGCCCGAACCGTACAGGGGACATCATGACCATTGGCGACAATCGCCTGGTGCTGTTTTTGTCGTTTTGCCGGGTCAACGATCTTGATACCGCGCTTAACCACATCTTCCCCCTGCCTACCGGGGATATTTTCTCGAACCGTATGATTTGGTTCGAAGATAATGCTATCAGCGCAGAGCTGGTGCAAATGCGCGCTCTCCAGCCTGAACAATGGGTTAAACCGCTCGCAATCACGAGCGATGTAAAACCGATCCTCAATGCCAGACATGACGGACATGTCTGGCGTCGGGTTCCGGAACCCCTTCGCTTATTAACTGAGAACGGGGAGAACGCACCATCATGAATATCAGCGATATCATCCAACTGGTCGTATTCTGCGCGCTGATCTTTTTCCCGCTTGGCTACTATGCACGCCATTCCATACGCCGTATCCGTGATACGGCCAGAGTGATGTTTGTAAAACCTCGCTATGTAAAACCAGCCGGAACACTGACACGGGCATCACACGTCAAGGCAGACCGTAAACATGACTAATTCTTCCTATACCGCTTCGTCACCCTCGCCGCTCTGGCAATACTGGCGCGGCCTTTCCGGCTGGAACTTCTACTTTCTGGTGAAGTTTGGCCTGCTTTGGGCAGGTTATCTGAATTTCCATCCCCTGCTTAACCTGGTGTTTATGGCCTTCCTGCTGATGCCTCTGCCGAACATCAGGCTGCATCGTTTACGCCATTGGGTGGCCATCCCCATCGGCTTTGCGCTGTTCTGGCACGATACCTGGCTGCCTGGTCCGGAAAGCATAATGAGCCAGGGATCGCAGGTCGCGGGCTTCAGCGCAGACTATATGCTTGACCTGGCTGAGCGTTTCATTAACTGGCAGATGATTGGCGCCGTCTTTGTCCTGCTGGTTGCCTGGCTGTTCCTGTCTCAGTGGATCCGCGTCACGGTGTTTGTCGTCGCCATTATGATCTGGCTTAACGTGCTGACGCTGGCGGGGCCAAGCTTTTCGCTGTGGCCTGCCGGCCAGCCGACGACAACGGTGACCACGACGGGAGGAAGCGCAGCGGCTACCGTTACAACAGCAGGCGATACGCCGGTGGTGGGCGATATTCCAACTCAGACTGCACCGCCGACCTCCACCAATCTTAATGCCTGGCTCTCCAGCTTCTATACCGCTGAAGATAAGCGACAGACGAAATTCCCGGATGCGCTGCCAGCCGATGCGCAGCCGTTTGAGCTGCTGGTGATTAACATCTGTTCCCTCTCCTGGGCTGACGTGGATGCCGCCGGTTTGATGTCTCACCCGCTGTGGTCCCACTTTGACATCCAGTTTAAAGATTTTAACTCTGCCACCTCGTACAGCGGCCCGGCGGCAATCCGCCTGCTGCGAGCAAGCTGCGGTCAGGCATCGCATAAAAACCTGTATCAGCCCGCTGGCAACCAGTGTTATTTATTCGATAATCTCGCGAAGCTGGGCTTTACGCAGCACCTGATGCTGGGGCATAACGGTCAGTTCGGTAACTTCCTGAAAGAGGTACGTGAACAGGGAGGCATGCAGGCGCCACTGATGGATCAAACCGGTCTTCCCGTTACGCTGCTGGGCTTCGATGGCTCGCCGGTTTATGACGATACCGCCGTGCTGCAGCGCTGGCTGCAGACCATCGAAAAAGACAGTAATCCGCGCAGTGCAACGTTCTATAACACCCTGCCGCTTCACGACGGTAACCACTTCCCGGGGGGGAGTAAAACGGCGGATTACAAAGTGCGGGCGCAGAAATTCTTCGACGAGCTGGACGCGTTCTTCACGGAGCTGGAAAAATCTGGCCGTAAAGTGATGGTGGTCGTGGTACCTGAGCACGGTGGCGCGCTGAAAGGCGACAGAATGCAGGTATCCGGTCTGCGCGATATCCCAAGCCCGTCCATTACCAACGTGCCTGCAGGCATTAAATTCTTTGGTATGAAGGCACCGCACCAGGGCGCACCAATTGAGATTACCCAGCCAAGCAGCTATCTGGCGATTTCAGAACTGGTTGCCCGCGCCGTTGACGGGAAGCTGTTTGTGGAAGATAGCGTGAACTGGGATCAGCTCACCAGCAACCTGCCGCAAACGGCTGAAGTCTCCGAGAACGCCAACGCGGTAGTGATTCAGTATCAGAACAAACCGTACGTTCGCCTGAACGGCGGGGACTGGGTACCGTATCCGCAGTAACTGATTTCCCCCTCTTCCCACAGGGGAGAGGGGATAGTCAGTGCGTCATTATTGCGCTGAAATCCACACCCGCATTTTCAGACTTGCCGAATCGTCGTCGTCTTTAGAGGTGATTTCGGGCTCGCCGGAAGGCTGCCCCATCGTTAAATGCCAGGGTAGCGCAGACGGATTTTCGCATCGTTCACTCCATCCGGTTATTCGGCGCTTCGCAGGGAAATCTCACCGCCCACCCAGGGCTTGATCGCGCCATCCTGCTCCAGAAGCAGCGCGCCCTGTGCGTCAATACCGCGGGAAATGCCGTAAATCTCTTTATCACCAATCAGCAGCTTCACCGGACGGTTGATGAAGTTATCCAGCTTTTCCCAACGAGACAGGAACGGTGCCAGGCCTTCATGTTCAAAAAGCGTGAGTGAACTGCGCAGCTCTTTAATCATGCGCACGGCAAGGGTGTTACGATCGATAACAATCCCCGCCTCCTGGAGATTGGTCCAGGCCTGATTCACCACATCATCCTGGACAGTACGCATCACCATATTGAGGCCCGCGCCAATAACAATTTGCGCCGCATCACCGGTTTTTCCCGTCAGTTCGACCAGAATACCGGCAAGTTTACGATCGTTAAGGTACAGATCGTTTGGCCACTTAACGCGGACCCGATCGGCACCCAGATCGTGCAGCACCTCCGCCATGACGATACCAATGACCAGACTCAGCCCAATGGCTGCGGCAGGCCCCTGCTCCAGACGCCAGTACATGGACAGATAGAGATTGGCGCCAAATGGCGAGAACCATTTGCGACCGCGACGGCCACGACCGGCCTGCTGGTATTCAGCAACACAGGCATCGCCGGATGAGAGTTCGCTCAGCCGATCCATAAGGTACTGGTTCGTCGAATCAATCACCGGCAGCACCGCAACGTTGCCGTGTCCAAGCTGGCTGCGGATGACGTCTTCATTCAGCAATTGAATTGGCTCCGGCAGGCTGTAGCCTTTTCCCGGCACCGTGAACACATCGACGCCCCAGTCGCGAAGCGTCTGGATATGCTTGTTAATGCCGGCACGGCTCATGCCCAGCTGCTCGCCCAGCTGTTCGCCAGAGTGAAACTCCCCGTCAGCAAGGATGCTAATCAGGGTTAACGGAATGGTATTGTCCTTCACGCAATGGTCTCCACGGCATTCACTTCACCTGTGCGGCCAATGAAGCGGACTTCTGGCTCCAGCCAGACGTTAAACTTTTCGCCCACACGTTGACGAACATAATGCGCCAGCTGGACAACATCATCGCTGGTCGCATCGCATTGATTAATCAGTACCAGAGCCTGCTGCTGGTGAACGGCAGCGCCACCTACGGACGTGCCTTTTAACTGGCATTGATCGATCAGCCAGCCAGCGGCCAGCTTCACGCTGCCATCTGCCTGAGGATAATGTGGCGCAGTGGGCCATCCTTCAAGAAAGGCTTTTGCATTTTCGCTGCTAATAACCGGATTTTTGAAGAAGCTTCCTGCATTTCCGTTTACTTTCGGATCGGGAAGTTTGGTCATTCGCATATGGCAAACTGAGTCAAATACGTCGCGGGGAGTGACGGTTGCTGGATCGAGACGCGTTAAATCGCCATAGGTCAGCACCGGCTGCCAGTTCTTTGGCAGACGCAGGCCCACGGCGACAATCACGTAGCGATCCTGATATTCATGCTTGAAGATACTGTCACGATAGCCAAACCGACACTGTTCTGCCGTTAAGCGCTTAGCCGTTCCGGTCGCCAGTTCGATGCAGTCGACATATTCACAGACATGTTTCAGTTCGATGCCGTAGGCACCGATGTTTTGGATGGGTGACGATCCGGCGCAGCCTGGTATAAGCGCCAGGTTTTCCAGACCCGGCATCCCTTTTTCGAGGGTAAATTGCACCAACTGATGCCAGTTTTCTCCGGCCCCCACGTGCAGATGCCAGCTATCGGCATGCTCTTCCACACCAATGCCCATGATGCGGTTAACGATCACCGTTCCCGCGAAATCGTCGAGAAACAGGACATTGCTTCCTTCGCCCAGAATCAGTACGGGTTCGTTATTTTCTGTTGCGCTTTGCCATGCATCCAGCAGCTGCTGTGCAGTATCGGCACGTACAATTTGATTAGCATTACGTTGAATGCCAAAGGTATTCCAGGGCTTAAGGGAGTGGTTCATAGACGCTATCCTGATGCAAAAACGCAGGTAGTTTACCGTATAAGCAGGGCGTTGGGGGATTAGTTTGTGCAGCGCAGAAACGCAAAAAGGCCATCCTTTCGGATGGCCTCTTCACTTATTTGATGCCTGGCAGTTCCCTACTCTCACATGGGGAGACCCCACACTACCATCGGCGCTACGGCGTTTCACTTCTGAGTTCGGCATGGGGTCAGGTGGGACCACCGCGCTAAAGCCGCCAGGCAAA
>NZ_LNHM01000004.1:0-255 GCF_001462935.1 Enterobacter sp. 50588862 | reverse complement strand
CATCGGCGCTACGGCGTTTCACTTCTGAGTTCGGCATGGGGTCAGGTGGGACCACCGCGCTAAAGCCGCCAGGCAAATTCTGTTAATCTGTATCAGGCTGAAAATCGTCTCTCTCACCGCCAAAACAGCTTCGGCGTTGTAAGGTTAAGCCTCACGGTTCATTAGTACCGGTTAGCTCAACGCATCGCTGCGCTTACACACCCGGCCTATCAACGTCGTCGTCTTCAACGTTCCTTCAGGAGACTTAAAGTCTCA
>NZ_LNHM01000003.1:0-5888 GCF_001462935.1 Enterobacter sp. 50588862 | reverse complement strand
GCGCCGAGACCAGCAGCGCCGCTTTCTTTAAATCCGTCAGCGCCTCTGACAGCAGCGCCTTCTGCGTCTGCACATCTGCCAGTTCAGCCCTCGCCGCTTCTGCCGCGCTGCGTAACGCTTCAGCCAGTGACCGCGCCTGCTCCAGCTGGCTCATCGCTGCCTGCATCTCCAGCACCTCACCCTGCGCCCTGGCCTGCCCGTCAGCGCTGATAAATATCCCTTTCTGCGCCCGTATCGCGCCCCAGCTGTCGGTTCTGAGCTCAAACCCCTCGCCGCGCTGCTGTTTCCCGCTGTCGACCAGGTGGCCGAGGTTCAGCTGGCTCTTCCCGCCGTACTCCGTGCTGACCTTGATGTGCTCTTTTCCGCGCTCGTCATCGAGGCGGATTTTGTTGTTCGCCGGGGTACGCAGGACGTTGCGTTTGTAGTTGCGGATGGTGACGTGGTCGCCGTGCGCCGAGTCGTGCAGCACGCCGGCAATGTACGGCCGGTCCGGGTTACCGTCCTCAAAGCCAATCGCCACTTCGGTGCCCGCCAGCAGCGGCAGGTGCAGACCGTAAGTGTCCCCTGCATACGGACGGGACTGGCGCACCCACAGGCTCTCGAAGCCGGTTTCCCAGTTATCACGGTCAAACAGCATGTTGACGCGGTAACGACCGTCTTAATCGATATGCCCGTAGGTGTCATTTTCGGTGGTGCTGGTGACGCGGGCCGGTAAGGTGCCAGCCATCACCGGGCGTGAGCCAGGCTCAGGACGGAAACTAAAATCCGCGCTGTCCGGGATGCCGTCAAAATCAACCGCAAAGTCCTTATCACGGCGGGCATACGTGTGCATCACCGTGATGACCACGCCCTGCGCAAACACGTCGGCCACTTCATACCCGCCGGTAACTTTCACTACCTGACCCGGCGAGAGGGTCGGACAGCTGGTGATGCCATGCGCCCGGGTCTGACCATTCAGGTAGCGTTCGTGACGAAGGCGGGCATAAAACGCCCCGGACTCCGGGGCCGGGTTGCGGTCACAGGTGCTGCCCGGCGTCAGGTAGTTATCCGCCCAGTGATAGGCATCACCGTACGTGGTGATATCCCCGCGGGTCGCATCCACCAGGGTGTTCATGTCCTGCGTGGCCTGACGGTAGTTGTAGTCCCGGGTGCTGACCTGCTTCTGCACCACGTTGTGATGGCATTCCATTCCCCAGACTGAATCCACGCCTTTTGAATGCTGGCCCGATGGCGGTACCGACGGCAGCGTCAGACCTTTTTCATACCCCTGCTGGCTGTCGTAAAACTCCACCACGTCAATGTTGAGGCGCGTGTCGGTGGTGAAGCGAAACCAGATGCCGACCTCACCCAGCAGGCGGGTGATAAAGTGCAGGTCGTCCTCACCGTACTGCATCACCTGTTCACGGCGCGGGTATTCTTTTGACAGCGAGAACAGAAAATCCTGACCGCGCATACCGTGGCGCTCGCGCAGGATTTTTTCCACGATTTGCGGAACCGACATGTCCTGGTAAATGGCGTTCTGGTGCGAGCGGTCGAGCAGCGCCAGACGTGGCCGGAGCATCAGGGCGTAGCGGGTTTGATCTTTTGACGTGCTGAGGCGTTCAAAACCGGTCACCATGCCCTGAATGGTGCGCACGGCCTGCTGCACTTTAATGCCGTAACCCTGGTCTAACGGGGCCTGCAGAGTCAGCGAACCGGGCTTCATCAGCATCGCCTCTCTGGCGACAGCGTGGTCACTGCTGGTGAATTCAATACGATAGCGGAACGGCGTGCTCAGGGCCTCATCGCCTTCAAACGCCAGCACGTCGAGCGCGGACTCACAGCCTTTAACCACGAGCAGGTTATGGTTATGGTTGAATAACAACGTAGCAGGGTTTGTAGTCATTAGAATCCCTTCAAATGATCAAATTAAACGAATGTAATTTACAGTTAATTACGACACAGATTAACAATAAACAATTTAATACAGATTGAATTTATACTATTGATGATTTAATGAGCACAGTACTCTACTGTCGACATCTTCCATAGTGTAGTAAATATCATTACTTTTATATAATATACAAACACATTTCTTACGTCATGATATTTTCGTTTTTCCCAACATCAGAGAATGGTACGTTTACGCAGGTGAAGCTCTTTTTATTAAAATCAATACACCCCATCTGAAATAGAATAAACACTCTTCTTCGGAGAGCTTTAACTAATAACCAAACCATTTTTGACTTCGGTAAAGGATATGTTTTTGCATTTATACAAGACCATCTCTGTCCAAGAAGCCCCATATCTAAAATAGTTCCTTTATAAGTTGTCTGGTTTATTAATGGCATCGCGCAGCGCCTGCTCTCTTAACTGCACCCGTTGTTTACATGAGGATGGATAGAGAGGTTTACTTTCAATTTTAAAATCATCAATAAAAATCATATCGTGAAGTTGATTGTTGAATGACTCGGGAACGTCAATCACATAGCGCCCGATGCACTGCGGTTTGGTCTGCGCAAACAAACTATTTATCACTGGACTGTCCTTCTGCACTGGCGTGGATGCCGTAGCCTGGGCAATAAAAAACAAACCGGCAGCCAGTGATGATAAAGCCATATATTTACAGATACATTGCATGGTGACCACTCCTGCTCAGCATGCCTGGCTGGCTCTCCGGAAGAAACGAAAACCATTCCAGGCACCCATCTTGTTTCTTCATTTATAGCGCAGGGAATTCACCAGCCGGTCCCAGATTTCTATCATCTGTGCTTCGCTGTAGCTCGTTTTTTTATACTCGCTGGTGAGTCCAATGCTAAATTTTGGCTTGTCTGCGGTAGCATCACGCTCATTGGCTTTAAAATCAAAATCATAAAATGTATTCTTCTCATCTTTCCCCGTTACCGTATCTCTCATGGTTTGAGTACCACCAAACAACCATGACTCCGCGGGAATACCGTTCGGTGAGAGTGCCACTTTCTTTATGGTGTACTGATTTGACGTTTTAAGTGCCTCATTAATTTGTGCACTACGGTTAAACAGGGTGTCCTCAGAACCAGGATATTTATTATTTGTATACACCCCTAAAATAAAATCATCATTTTCATACTGGAAAGTAATTTTTTCAACATGCTGATTACCATCATCCCGGATAAACCCATTTGGAATACACACACCTTTAACCGACGGAACATCCTCATCTTTTCTGCCGCTAAGCCGTGATATCAGAGACTGTAGAGCCACCAGCTTAGCTGGTTTCTCATTCATTTGAGCCTCGGTAAAACCCGCTTTAATGTATGTTTTTTTCCTTTCTCTATATTTAGGACTGGATAAATCAAGTATTTCCGTCGTAATAATAAAAGCGGTCATATTGACAAATACATGTGCCTCTAAAACTCTTCCGAGATCGTCTTCTCCTGAAATATTTCTGTCAAAGATAATTCCCTTGTCATCAGGCAGCTCAATTTTTTCTTTTATATACGGTGCATTTACAGACTCATTTCCAGGTTTATTAATGGCATCGCGCAGCGCCTGCTCTCTTAACTGCACCCGTTGTTTAAATGCAGGTAGAAAGAGAGGTTTGCTTTCAATTTTGAAATCATCGATAAAAATCATATCGTGGAGCTGATTGTTGAATGACTCGGGAACGTCAATCACATAGCGCCCAATGCACTGCGGTTTGGTCTGCGCAAACAAAGTATTTATCACTGGACTGTCCTTCTGTACTGGCGTGGATGCCGTAGTCTGGGCAATAAAAAGCATGCTGCCCGCCATAAGAGATAACGCTGTAAGCTGTCTAACGGTCTTCATGGGTTCGGGATCTCCTGGACCATTTTCACAATGGCTCTGAGAGTAAACTGCAGGGCTGGCCTGGCCTGAATATCCTTCATGCTGCTGACGTCATAGGCTCCCTGGTGGTCCACGTCGATAGCCAGAACGCTTTTGATTTCGCTGTTACGGCAAATGGCGCTCAGCGACTCCACCGGCACCGTGCCATCCCCAGCGGTTTTTGATGAGTTGATCACATACATCTGAGAACGATTAAAAGGAAGGGGGATCTCTCTGTAGTTGTTGGGTAGCTTTCTGTCACTATCATGGCTGTTTTTCGGGTAGGTAATGGAGGTTTTTTGCCATGTCAGCGTGCCATCGGAGGCGATATTATGCCCATAGAAAACGTAAGTATTAGGATGATAGCCCCTACTATCCATGAAAGAAATAAACTTGCGGACAGGCTTATCAACTAAATGTACGTAGTTAGTCCAGTTACTCTGACTCACCGCCTCGTCCTTATCGATAATGTCGGACTCATACAGGCGATACCACAGCGTCTTGTTGAGGTAAATCTCCCCGAAAGGATCCCCGGCTTGCGGTAGTTTTACATCGCTGCCGTCTTCGCCAGCCCCTTCCACGCTCAGCCAGGGCGCTCCGGAAAGGTATTTCGCCGAAGGTAAGAGCTGAAGCGGCGCGGGAGCCTTGGCCAGGACCGGCATCAGCTCTTCTGCGGTATTACCCAATACGGCTCCGGCCATGCCTTCCTGTTTTGCGCCAACCTTCATGCGGCGGTACGCTGCCGGTGAGCCAAGATCGGGGATCACCCCATGCACTATACCCAGAATCTTATCTTTTGCGCCCAACACCTGGGACGCGTAACGCGCCACCAGCCCGCCCATGGAATGGGTAACGATAATGACTTTTTCCTGCCCGGCGGGAAAGGGCATACCGTGGCCGCGCTCATTTTTGTAGAGGCTGATAGTCCTGTCGATAAAGGCAACCAGTCCTTGCGCCGAGGTTTTATTATCCTGAAGCCAGTTATAGCCATAGACGTGAACCGGGAATAAAAAGTTCTTGAAATGGTTCAGTTCCTGCTGAGTCAGGATGGATTCGCCGGTAATTTCAGTATCTATCCCTTTAGACAGCGATTTGCCAACCAACTGACTTAGTACCCCATTTTTCTCCGACGTTGATTTACCATAGTGAACAAGATCCTGCTGCCAGTCATCCAACAGCGCCCCCTGGAAAACGCTTATAAATTTACCGTAGCTGAAGGATAAAACCTCTCCCCAGCCCCGCTCCCGGCGGGTTGTAAATATTTTTCCGTCATCGGAAAGCGGAGAATAGAGGGTCTGGTTAATATCCCCGCGATTGTCCACCTTAGTAGTGTCGGGATTAAGTAACTCTCTTCGTTCAGTACCATCCTTGCGTGCCCATTTAAGAAATACGCCTCCCAAACTATCGCCACGCCAGATGTCATTTTCCTTTCCTTCGTCAGTTCCCATCAAATTGGTCCCCATCACTCCAGGAAGGAAGATAACGGGGATCGCTTTGACAGGAGGCTGCAGCAAAACAGCTTTAGCATTCTTTGATTTTTTCTGATTCTGTATGCCAGGCCAGTAGACCTTTCCATTGTCATCCCATTCTGGTTTTATGTAGATCGTCGAGGGACTGCTCTCATTACCTGTCGTATTTTCTTCCGTCATGAATTCTGTCCTTTTTCCGTTCAGGAAAATAATCTTCAGAAAGACCTTCGTGACAACCAACACGGTGCTTTCCCCGAAGATATACTTCGAAATAACGCAACGCCTTATGTTTTATCCAGCAAAGAGGCGTTGAGAGAATCGATATTAATATTATTCTGCACCGCAGTGGCCCCTGAAGCGGAGGTTGCCAGACTTTGCTGCGTGCCATCCGCACCTGTTAAACCCAACGTCAGACCAGCCACCGGCGAGTCATCCGATAACCGCCTGACTTCAGGCGTTATGGCAAATTCGGCGTTTTCCCAGCACTGCATTGCCTGACTTATGCTCTGCCCACCAAACTTCTGCCACACCGCCCCGCGCTCGATGATTTTGTCCGGCGCCGCACACTCCACCGTTCCGTCTGCTATCCGGATATATCCTCCGCCGCTCGTC
>NZ_LNHM01000002.1:0-3670 GCF_001462935.1 Enterobacter sp. 50588862 | reverse complement strand
TGTGGTGGTACAGCACGAAAGTGGGGGTGATCGACCTGAAGAAAAAGTCGATCACCATGGGTAAAGGATGTTAAAAAGTGTTCACCATGTCCCCGAACACCTGTCTACCATGTCCCCGGACTGTACAGAGGGAGAGGGTCAGGGTGAGGGGGAAATTACTCCCCCTGCTCCCGCGCAATAGCACGATAACCGATATCCTGACGGCTGAAGCTGCCGTTCCAGTGAATATCCGCCATCAGCGCATAGGCGCGTTTCTGCGCTTCTGCCACGGTCTGGCCCAGCGCGGTCGCACACAGCACGCGGCCGCCGTTGGTGAGCACGCGGTCATCGTCAGCCAGCTTCGTACCGGCGTGGAACACCTTCGCGCCGTCAATCTCTTCCAGCGGCAGGCCGTGGATCTCATCTCCGGTGCTGTAGTTCCCCGGATAGCCACCCGCAGCAATCACCACGCCCAGAGACGCACGCTCGTCCCACTCTGAGGTTTTCTCGTCCAGCTTGCCTTCGCAGGCCGCCAGGCACAGATCCACCAGGTCGGATTTCATGCGCAGCATGATCGGCTGGGTTTCCGGATCGCCGAAGCGGCAGTTGAATTCAATCACCTTCGGGTTACCCTGCTTGTCGATCATCAGGCCTGCGTAAAGGAAACCGGTGTAGGTATTGCCTTCCGCCGCCATGCCCTTCACGGTAGGCCAGATGATGCGGTCCATGGTGCGCTGATGCACCTCATCGGTAACAACGGGAGCAGGGGAGTAAGCGCCCATCCCGCCGGTGTTGGGGCCGGTATCGCCATTGCCCACGCGCTTGTGATCCTGGCTGGTGGCCATCGGCAGAACGTGCTCGCCGTCGACCATTACGATAAAGCTCGCCTCTTCGCCGTCGAGGAACTCTTCGATCACGATGCGGTGGCCCGCGTCGCCAAAGGCGTTACCCGCCAGCATATCCTGCACGGCGGCTTCCGCTTCTTCGAGGGTCATCGCCACGATCACGCCTTTCCCGGCAGCCAGGCCGTCGGCTTTGATCACAATCGGCGCGCCTTTTTCACGCAGGTAAGCCAGAGCAGGCTCTACCTCGGTGAAGTTCTGATATTCCGCCGTCGGGATGCTATGACGCGCGAGGAAATCTTTGGTGAAGGCTTTGGAGCCTTCCAGCTGCGCGGCGCCTTCCGTTGGGCCGAAGATTTTCAGGCCCGCTGCGCGGAACGCATCCACCACGCCAATCACCAGCGGCGCTTCCGGGCCTACAATCGTCAGATCGATGTTCTCGGTCTGGGCAAAGCTCAGCAGCGCCGGGATATCGGTCACGCCGATAGCCACGTTCTGCAGCGCGGGTTCCAGTGCGGTACCGGCGTTACCCGGTGCCACGAAGACGGTTTTAACCTGCGGAGACTGCGCCGCTTTCCACGCCAGCGCGTGCTCGCGCCCGCCGTTACCAATCACTAATACTTTCATTTTCTGCTCCGGGAATTAATGGCGGAAGTGGCGCATGTCGGTGAAGATCATTGCGATGCCGTGTTCGTCGGCAGCGGCAATCACCTCGTCGTCGCGGATAGAGCCGCCAGGCTGGATCACACAGGTGATGCCCACCGCAGCCGCAGCATCAATACCGTCACGGAACGGGAAGAAGGCGTCAGAGGCCATGGCGGAGCCTTTCACTTCCAGGCCTTCGTCGCCTGCTTTGATACCGGCAATTTTCGCAGAGTAAACGCGGCTCATCTGGCCTGCGCCTATCCCGATGGTCATGTTCTCTTTTGCGTAGACAATGGCGTTGGATTTCACGAACTTCGCCACTTTCCAGCAGAACAGTGCGTCACGCAGTTCCTGTTCGGTTGGCTGACGTTTGGTCACCACGCGCAGGTCGGCTTCTGTCACCATACCCAAATCGCGATCCTGAACCAGCAGACCGCCGTTCACGCGCTTGAAGTCCAGGCCCGGCACGCGCTCCGCCCACTGGCCGCAAACCAGTACGCGCACGTTCTGTTTCGCCGAGGTGATTTTCAGCGCTTCTTCGGACGCGGATGGCGCGATGATCACTTCGACAAACTGGCGAGAGATAATGGCCTGCGCGGTCTCAGCATCCAGCTCGCGGTTGAAGGCAATAATGCCGCCGAATGCGGAGGTCGGGTCGGTTTTGTAGGCGCGATCGTAGGCATCCAGAATAGAGGTGCTTACCGCAACGCCGCACGGGTTGGCATGCTTGACGATAACGCAGGCCGGCTCGCTGAACTCTTTCACGCATTCCAGCGCGGCGTCGGTGTCGGCAATGTTGTTATAGGAAAGGGCTTTGCCCTGAACCTGCTGGGCGGTCGCAACGGAGGCTTCTTTTACCTCTTCTTCTATATAGAAGGCAGCCTGCTGGTGGCTGTTCTCACCGTAACGCATATCCTGCTTCTTAATGAAGTTCAGGTTCAGGGTGCGCGGGAAGCGGCCAGAAGGATCTTTGCTTTCACCGTGGTAGGCAGGAACCAGGCTACCGAAGTAGTTGGCAATCATGCTGTCGTACGCGGCGGTGTGTTCGAACGCCTTAATCGCAAGGTCGAAGCGGGTTTCGAGAGTGAGGGAGCCGTCGTTAGCATCCATCTCATTAATAATGGCGCTGTAGTCGCTGCTCTTCACCACGATGGCCACATCTTTATGGTTCTTCGCCGCGGAGCGCACCATGGTTGGGCCGCCGATATCAATATTCTCAACCGCATCTTCCAGAGAGCAGCCTTCGCGGGCGACGGTCTGGGCGAACGGGTAGAGGTTAACAACGACCATATCGATAGGCGCGATATCATGCTGTTCCATAATGCCGTCGTCCTGACCGCGACGGCCCAGAATGCCGCCGTGCACTTTCGGATGCAGGGTTTTGACGCGTCCATCCATCATTTCCGGGAAACCGGTGTAGTCGGACACTTCGGTTACCGGCAGACCTTTATCTGCTAACAGGCGAGCGGTACCGCCTGTAGAAAGCAGCTCTACACCGCGTGCGGAAAGTGCCTGAGCGAATTCGACGATACCGGCTTTATCAGAAACACTGAGCAGAGCGCGGCGGACTGGACGACGTTGTTGCATGGTAAATCCCCTGGATTTCACGATTACAGAGAGCGTTAGATGAATTTTCCAGCGAAAAACTCATCTAACACACCTGACGAGGCCTCCTTGTTAAGCGCGAGCATTTTAACGAAAACGTTTGCGCAACGCTCGCATATTTTCACTTTTTCGAAGCGCTGTGGATAACTCTGTGTGTAAAAGGGTATAAGGCGGGGTTTTGCTGGGGAATGCAGCAGTCAGTCATTTTTCTGTCATTTAGCGGTTGCGGCCCGCGGAGAACTCCCTATAATGCGCCTCCATCGACACGGCGGATGTGAATCACTTCACAGTTAACCCGGTCGGTTGAAGAGAAAAAATCCTGAAATAACGGGTTGACTCTGAAAGAGGAAAGCGTAATATACGCCACCTCGCAACGGTGAGCGAAAGCCGCGTTGCACTGCTCTTTAACAATTTATCAGACAATCTGTGTGGGCACTCAAAGTGACATGGATTCTTAACGTCCTCGGACGAAAAATGAATACCAAGTCTCTGAGTGAACATACGTAATTCATTACGAAGTTTAATTCACGAGCATCAAACTTAAATTGAAGAGTTTGATCATGGCTCAGATTGAACGCTGGCGGCAGGCCTAACACATG
>NZ_LNHM01000001.1:0-236 GCF_001462935.1 Enterobacter sp. 50588862 | reverse complement strand
CATCGGCGCTACGGCGTTTCACTTCTGAGTTCGGCATGGGGTCAGGTGGGACCACCGCGCTAAAGCCGCCAGGCAAATTCTGTTTAATCTGTATCAGGCTGAAAATCTGTCTCTCACCGCCAAAACATCTTCGGCGTTGTAAGGTTAAGCCTCACGGTTCATTAGTACCGGTTAGCTCAACGCATCGCTGCGCTTACACACCCGGCCTATCAACGTCGTCGTCTTCAACGTTCCTT